>CAJOPV010000070.1 GCA_905236495.1 uncultured Christensenellaceae bacterium | reverse complement strand
CGGATATGAAGACCCAGGCCCTGTCCTCCGGCATGATGGCGAAGCTCAAGATCGCCGTCACCATGGCCCGGGACGCCAGGGTGTATATGCTGGATGAGCCTTTCAACGGCATTGACCTGCTGGCCCGGGATGAGATTCGCGCCTGCATCCTGGAGAGGGCCGCGGAGGATAAGGTGATGCTTCTTTCTTCCCATCTGGTGGAGGAGATGGAGGCCATCGCGGATCGGGCGGTGTTCATCAGGGAAGGGAAGCTGGTGGAGTGCGTGGATCTGGAGGAAATGCGCATCCGGCGGCAGCTTTCCATGGCGGATCGCTATCGGGAAATCTACGGGCACAGCGAGGGGGCGAAAGCATGAAAAAGCTGATCAGATATGAATTTCGGAAGACCCGGCTGCCCAAGCTGATCCTGCTGGGCATCACCGCAGTGGCGCAGGTCGCCTATCTGCTGGGCCTTTTTCTCAAAGACAGAGACTGCACCGCCGCCGGGGCGGGCATCCTGGGGCTGCTGGCCTTCGGGGGCGTGATGATGATGGGACTGATGAGCATTGTGACGCTGCATCGGGATATCAACACCAGGCAAAGCTATATGCTGTTTATGACCCCCAACAGCAGCTACCGCATCCTGGGGGCCAAGGTGATCGAAAACGGATTGAGCATGCTGCTTACCGGGGCCTTCTTCTTCGGCCTGGGCGTGCTGGATATCACGCTGCTGTTTACGCAGGAAGCCAAATTTTCAGACTTGTGGGAAATGGTGGAACGCCTGATCCATTCCGTAAATGAGGAGATTCAGATCAATCCCGCGGGCCTGGCCTGCTTCCTGTTCAGCCTGCTTTCCGCCTGGTTTGCCGCCGTCACCGCCGCCTGCCTGGCGGATGTCATCAGCGCCGCCCTGCTCAACGGGAAAAGGCACAACGGCATCCTCAGCTTCATCCTGTTCCTGGCGGTGATGCTCGTGCTCCGCCTCGTCCAGGGCCTGGTGCTGAACGCCTTCGCCGTGGGTCAGGGCATCAATACGGTGCATCTCATCCGCAGCGGCATCGCCCTGCTTTTCTCCGGGGTCATGTACGTATGCACGGCGGAAATCATGGAAAGAAAGCTGAGCGTCTGACCCCAGGGGCATCGCCCCTGTACAGCGCATCCGTTGGCTGAAAAATGGCGTTTCCGGGCATGTTTGCCCGGAAACGCCATTTTACGGTGGCAAATTGATATCGGAAGCAGTCATGCTGACTGCTCCTCGGACCGGGAGCCCGGGGACCGCGGAGGCCTCCGGCTTGGCCCCCTTGCTTCTATCATTCCACCCCTCGGATGCTGCTCAGGGGCCAAAGCACGCATTTGACCTTGCCCTGGAGCATATTCCCCGAGATGGGGCCCACGTCGTCGGCCCGGCTGTCATGGGAGGTGAAGCGGTTATCGCCGATGACGAAGTATTCATCCTCGCCCAGGGTGCGCAGGGGATAATTCCGGGGGGCGCTGCCCATGTTTTTCGGGTCCTCCGCCAAAGCGCCGTTCACATACAGCTTTTCCGCCCGGATCTCCACCGTATCCCCCGGCAGGGCCACCAGGCGCTTGACGAAAATGGTGTGATGGGTGAAGGTGAAGGCGGAGCCGAAGGAAAAGACGCCCTCCAGCCGGTCAGGGTAATGGCAGATCACGATATCCCCCCGGCTGTAATTCTGGTCCAGGTGGGATACCCACACGTACTCCCCGTTTTTCAGGGTGTTTTCCATGCTGGAGCCGTCCACCCGGATGGGCTGGCCCACGTAGGTCTGCAGCAGGAACAGCATCACCAGCGCGCCGACCAGCGCCAGCGCCCAGCTCATCAATTCTTCCTTCAGGGTTTTCCTGGGCTTTTCTTTTTTTGCTTTTTTGATCTTGGGTGCGGCAGGCTGAGCGCTCATTTATTCCACGCTCCTGGCGCTGCCGAAGGGCAGGATCACCCGCGTCACCTTGCCCATGATATAGGAAGCGGGCAGGGGGCCCACGTCGTCGGCCCGGCTGTCGTGGGAGGAGGCCCGGTTATCGCCGATGACGAAGTATTCGTTATCGCCCAGCACCCGCAGGCCGTAATCCGCCGGGGTGCTGCCCATCTTCTCGGGGTTCTCGGCGGCCTTGCCGTTGATGTATAAAATGCCGCCCCGAATCTCCACCGTATCCCCGGGCAGGGCCACCAGGCGCTTGACGAACAGGGTATGGTTATCCAGCGCCAGGCTGGCCCCCAGGTTGATTTGGGCGCTCCGCTCGTTCATCCGCCCCGGATAGCGGCAGATCACGATATCGCCCCGCTGGAAATTGCCGTGGTGGTAATCCCACTTCGTCACCAGCACGATCTCGCCATCGATCAGGGTATTGTTCATGCTGTTGCCGTCCACCCGGATGGGCTCGGCGATATAGGCCCGGATCAGGGAGGCGATCACCACCGCCGCCAGCAGGGTGAGGATCCAGCTCATGATTTCTTCCTTCACCGATTTTTTCTCTTTTTCCTTGCCTTTTTTCTTTTTTTCTTTGGTTTCGGCGGCGGGGGCCGCCTTCTTTTCCGTTTCCATCATTGCTGCTCCTCTCGGTGTTCCATGGGGTCAGGGCCGGGCTGCAGCACCTTTTTGCGCCGCTTCAAAAATACCATGCGGTCCAGCATCACAATGCGTCCGCAGCCCTGGCATTTCATTTTGATATCCGCGCCCGTGCGGATCACCACCCATGTATCGCTGCCGCAGGGGTGGGGCTTTCGGGTCTGGATGATATCCTGCAGGCGGATGTCCTGATCCATGGGTCACGCTCCTTTCCGGGACGATGCTCCCATTATATACGGTTTTTATGTTTTTTTCAATGACAATTCTCTGGCAGGGCCGCGCCGCGGCTTTTCCGCCATAAAATCCCCGCCGGAGGGGTTCCGGCGGGGGAGAGAAGACGATCAACCGTTCAGGCAGTATTTTTCGTTCGCGGTTTTAAGCAGCAGCCGATGGGTGAAAAACGCGCACGCTGCCAGGATCACCGCCAGGATCGCAAAGTACAAGTACATGGATGCGCCGGCGGAGAGCAGGAAATAGCTGACGACGCCCAGCGCCGTCAGGATGCCCCAGGAGAGCAGCATGCCCACCAGGGCGCCGCTTTTTTGCTTTACGGCTTCCGTTTCGGTGAGCCAATCCAGCTTGGGGCTCCTGACGTCGCTGATGAGGGCCAGGGCGCCCGTAAGATACCCGAACAGGGAAACCAGCACGAAGGCCAGGATGGCTTGCAGGGCGAAGGCGGGCAGGAGGATGATCACCACCAGGGCCGCCAGGCCGCAGCCTAACAGCGTGAGGGCAAAGCCCACTGTCATTTTCGCCATCACCGGCACCTGCCCCGCCATGGGCAGGGCGCAGAGGAACTGGTGCCCCTTTCCTTCCCGGGTGACGGCGGTGGAAAGGAAGTTGTTCATCCCCGCCATGAAGCCCATCACCGCCGTCAGTACCGCCAGCACCACCCCGGGGTTCAGGTTGCTCAGCAGCATTTCCAGCGTTTCGCCTTCCTCAGCCCCTGCCCGGTTGAAGGAGATCGCCATCATAGCGACCATCAAGGCGGGCAGCAGGGCGATGGGCAGGATGTTGGTGGCGTAAGCGGGCACCCGCAGTACCTGCTTGATTTCCCGTTTCACGCAGGCCCGGAAGGGGGAGCCGGAGGCGAAGGAGGCCCGGAAACCGCCTTTGCGGTTCACGGCGGGGGT
>CAJOPV010000069.1 GCA_905236495.1 uncultured Christensenellaceae bacterium | reverse complement strand
CGATGGAAGCCTCGCGGGCGTGCTGCTTGGCGTTCAGCACTTCATGCTGGATGCCCCGCATATCCAGCATATGGCTCAGCAGTTCGCTGACTTCGACGGAAACCGTACCCACCAGGATGGGCTGGCCCGTTTCGTGGCGCTTGATGATTTCGTCCACCACGGCCTTGTACTTGCCCTTTTTGGTGCGGTAGATCACGTCGTTTAAGTCCTGACGGATCATGGGCTTGTTGGTGGGCACCTGCACCACGTCCAGGCTGTAAATGCCCTGGAACTCGCTTTCCTCCGTCTTGGCGGTGCCCGTCATGCCGGAGAGCTTTTTGTACATGCGGAAGTAATTCTGGAAGGTGATGGTGGCCATGGTTTTGCTTTCCCGCTCCACCTTCACATGCTCCTTGGCCTCGATAGCCTGGTGCAGCCCGTCCGAGTACCGGCGGCCCACCATCAGCCGGCCCGTGAACTCATCCACGATGATGACCTGATCGTTCTGCACCACGTAGTCCACGTCCCGCTTCATAATGACGTTGGCCTTCAGGGCGTTTAGGATGTAGTGGTTCAGCTCGTTATTTTCCACGTCGGTGAGGTTTTCGATGCCGAAGGCGGATTCGGCCTTGCGGGTGCCCTCCTCGGTGAGCAGCACGGCCTTTTCCTTTTCCTCCAAGGTGTAATCCTCATCGGCCCTCAAGCGGGAAACGAAGCGGTCCGCCCGCTCGTACATATCGGTGGATTTTTCCCCCGCGCCGGAAATGATGAGGGGGGTGCGGGCCTCGTCGATGAGGATGGAATCCACTTCATCCACGATGGCGAACACGTGGCCCCGCTGCACCATATCCTTTTCATAGAGCACCATGTTGTCCCGCAGGTAATCAAAGCCCATTTCGTTGTTGGTGCCGTAGGTGATATCGCAGGCGTAGGCGGCCTTGCGCCGGGCGTTGTCCAGATCGTGGACGATGATGCCCACGGTCAGGCCCAGGAAACGGTACAGCTTTCCCATTTCCTCGCCCTGGAAGGAGGCCAGGTAATCGTTGACGGTGACGATATGCACCCCTTCTCCCGTCAGGGCGTTCAGGTAGGCGGGGAGGGTGGCGGTGAGGGTCTTGCCTTCGCCGGTCTTCATTTCGGCGATGCGGCCCTGATGCAGCACGATGCCGCCGATCATCTGCACCCGGAAGGGCCGCAGGCCCAGGGTGCGCTTGCTGGCCTCCCGCACCACGGCGTAGGCCTCGGGAAGCAATTGATCCAGCGTTTCGCCCTGCCTGTAACGGCCCTTGAATTCCTCCGTTTTGGCGGAAAGCTCGCTGTCCGTCAGCTTTTCCATCTGAGGCTCCAGGGCGTCGATCTTATCCGCCAGCTTTTCAAGGGGCTTGAGCAGCGCGTCGTTGCCGAAGCCCAGCGCTTTTTTCATAAATTCCAGCATGCTGATTCTCCTTGCTTGGGATAGGCGCGCTGCCGGGGAAAACGGCACACAACGCCATCTTTTATTATAGCACGCAGCCGGGGATCATAGCAACCTTTTTGAAAACAAAAATCCGCGCTGCGGAAGCGCGGAGAGAAAAGGGCGGATCGTCAGGCGGAGATTTCCTTCTGCTTTTGTTTTTTCAGTTTCTTATCCGCCTTGGAGGGGGGCAGGGAATAGGCGTTGCCTTCCTCGAAGGCGACGGTCTCCGGCGGGGTCTCCAGCAGAGCGGGATTGCTCAGATAATAGATCATCCGGGTCACCATCTTGGAATAGACGGCCCCGGCGCAGATGCGCTCGTCCGCCGTGATGCCGATGGGCAGCCAGCGCTTGCGGGTGGCCTTGCCGTCCGGGCCCACCTGGGTTTCCCGAACGATATTGCCCATGGAGAGGAAGAGGGTGGTGGTGCCGAAATTATAGATATGATGGTTCACCGCCGGCATGCCGATGGAGCCCATGTTGGTGAGGAACATGCTGGTGTGGAAGGGAGAGGCGTCCAGGATATACTTGGGCATGATGCCGTAGCGATCCAGGAACCGGGCCAGGGCCACCACCGTGTTTGCCAGGATGGGCCGCAGCAGCAATTTGGCCACCTTCATGGTGGAATTATCCGCCTCCTCCCGGCGGTTCTGCTGGATCATTTCGCTGACCCGGGCCGCCACGTCAAAGATGGTATCCCGGGGATCGAAGTAGCACTTTACCGTGTTTTCCTCGATCTGATCCGCGCTGCCCGTATCCTTGAGCAGGGCAAAGGAGACGGCGAGCTGGGTGCGGGCGTACAGCCGCTTGTTGCTGACGAAACGATTCACCTCCGGCAGTTCGGAAGCCACCCGAACGAAGGCGGCGATGATGAGCTCCATGAAAGTGAATTTGTTGCCCTCGTTGCCTTTTTCCACGATGTAGCGGGCCATTTTTTCGTAATCCAGCTTGTAATTCAGGAATACCTGGGCGTCGCAGCGCATGGGCATCAGATAGGGGGTCAGGGCGATGATGGGGTCGATTTTCTTGAGTACGCGACCGTCCGCACGGCGTCCGAACATGATGATCCCTCCCGGCACAGGAATGAATGCAGGTATGATGATCCTATTATAGACATTTTTTCCTGATCCGTCAATCGTTCTCAGTGAAGGCCCTGATAAACCCGGCTCAGCATGGAATAGCTTCCGTCGTCCCCGCCGCTTTGCCACACGATCAGGCCGCCCAGGCTGTGGACCCTGATATATTTCAGCTTGGCGTCCAGGGACCGGGCGCTGTCATAGGTGTAAAAAACGCCGTAATCCGGGGAGGCTTTGTCGCTGTTGTACAGGTAGGCCGCCTGGGCCCCTTCGTCGTAGCCCGCCTGCCAGCCCGGGGCGGTTTCCAGCTTTTGCAGCTGCTTCCACAGGGGAGAGGAGGACAGGCCCTGGGCCTTGGCCCCCACCGGGCTGTCGGCAGGCGCGGAAACGCGCCAGCCATGCCCGTACAGCGGGCTGCCGATGCAGATTTTGCCAGCGGGCACCCCCTGCTTCATCAGGTATTTCACCGCCGTATCGGCGGATACCGGGCCGTACAGGGCGCTTTGATGCCCCGTCTGGGAGTCATAGGAGGCGGTCATATCATAGGTCATGACGTTGATGCGGTTCACGTAGGGGAACAGGGCGGCATAATCCTGCTTTTTCAAAATATCGGTGGAGGCGGCGCAGCAGACCGTCAGCTGCTTTGCCCCCTTGCCGAAGCGCCCGTCCAGGGCGGCCCGCAGCTCCTTCAAGAGCAGGGTATAATTGGTTTTATCGTCTCCGACCACGGGGTTTCCCTCGTTGCCGCCGCCGCCCTTCCGGGCCTCGCCGGGATACTCCCAATCCAGGTCGATGCCGGACAGGAAGGGGTAGGCATCCAGCGCGTTCAGGCAGCTTTGGATGAAGGACTGCCGCCCGGCGGCGGTGAGGCACATCTCGGAAAAGCGGCCCGAGCAGGTCCACCCCCCGATGGAGAGCATCACCGATACGTCGGGGTACTGCCGCTTCATTTGAGCGTACTGAGGGAAATGGGCCAGGGGGTTGCTTTTATCCGTATCCGCCCAGGGATCGGTGGAAACCACGGCGTAGCCGCCGTTCTGCGGCACGATTTTCCAGAAGGCGTGATAGACGCAGTCCAGCTTGCTCCAGGGAAGGTTTTTGACCTGCTGGCTTTCGTTACTATATACATTCCAATTGGGGAAATACACGGCGGCCTGGGGCCGGACGGCGGCCCGGGCCGAACCGGCCAGGGGCAGGGCCCCCAGCACCGGGGCGGATAAGGCCAGGGCCAGCGACAGCCGCCGGAAAAAATTTCGGATCATTTCGATGCCTCCTCTCTTGCGGGGACGATGCATCAATTATACCATCCGAAAAACCGCGAATCAATGGTGATTCTATCCAGCCGGGAGGGAGAGGAGGCGGGAGGTATAACAGTGAAAAGGAAAGAGGGAAGAGAATAGAAACGATGAAACCTCCGCCTATTGAATGTTCTTGCGCTGTATTTCCCAAGGCTTTTTTTGACAAGGTTGGGGAATATCTGGTATAATGAATCGCGGTCAATGCCGGCACCGGGAACGGGCTGGACGGGCCGAAGAGGACGCCCCGGAGATTTCGTCGGGTATCTGAAAAAGAACTTGAACGGAGGAATGAAACATGAAAAGGGAAACGACGCTGAAACTGTGCGAATTTGCGCTGCTGGTGGCTTTGGAGATCGTGATGAGCCTGACGCCGCTGGGCTTTCTGGATCTGGGCTTTTTGTCTGCCTCGCTGCTGACGATCCCGGTGGCCGTGGGTGCGATCCTGCTTGGCACGGCGGCGAGCACGCTGCTGGGCTTCACGTTTGGCATCATCAGCTTTATCAAAGGCTTTTCCAGCGCGGCGCCCATGACGGTGGCCATGTACGCCATGAGCATCCCCGCCAGCTTCGTGGTGGCGGTGGTGGGCCGCGTGCTGATGGGGCTGTGCACGGGGCTGCTGGTGGCGGCCGTGCGCAAGACGGTCAAAAAGAAAAAAACCATCGTGGATAATATCGTGGGCAGCCTGGCCGCGCCGCTGCTGAACACGGCCTTTTTTATGGGCCTGCTGATGCTTTTGTTCTATCATTCCGAATACATACAGGGCATCATCGAAACGACGGGGGTCAGCAATCCCATCCTGCTCATCGGCGTCATGGTGGGCACCCAGGCCCTGATCGAGGCGGCGGCCTGCGGCGTGATCTCCACGGCGGTGAGCAAGACGCTGCAGAAGGTGCTGCATCGGGAATGAGCCTGCGGGCGAATGGAGTGAAATGCCATGCTCTTTACCCTGGATATCGGCAATACCAATATCAAAACCGCCCTGTTTGACGGGGCGGATATGGTGCATTACTGGCGGCTTTCCACCACCCGGAAATATACCAGCGACGAGATGGGCGCCATGATGACCCAGCTGTTCAAAGCGGAGGGCATCCGCCGGGAGCAGGTGACGGGCATCGTGATGAGCTCGGTGGTGCCCACCATCAATTTCACCGTGGAGCATATGTGCCGGGATTATTTCGGCATCGAGCCCATAGCGGTGGGACCGGGGGTGAAAACGGGCATCGATATCAAGTATGAAAACCCCCGGGAGCTGGGCAGCGACCGCATCTGCAACGCGGTAGCGGCCTATACCCTCTACGGCGGGCCCTGCGTGTATATCGATTTCGGCACCGCCACCACCTTCGGGGCCCTGGATGAAAAGGGCGGGTTCCTGGGGGGCTGCATCTGCCCCGGCATCAAGCTCACCAGCGAGGCGCTCGTATCCGGCACCGCCAAGCTGCCCCATTTTGAATTGCTGATGCCCGATCGGGTCATCGGGAAGACCACCGTGGGCAACCTGCAAAGCGGCGTCATCAACGGCTATGTGGGCCAGGTGATCTATCTGGTGCAGGAGATCAGACGGGAAATGGGCAGGCCGGACGCCCAGGTCATCGCCACCGGGGGCATGGCCCGGCTCATCGCTGCCAAATCCGGGGTCATCGATCATATCGACGGGCTGCTGACCCTGAAGGGGCTGCGGCTGATTTACGAGAAGAACCAGGCCAAGGCCTGACGACGGAGGGGATACAAGCATGCGGACCATCACGGTGGGCTTTCTGGGCTGCGGGAACATCGGCTGCGGCGTGTGGAAGCTGCTCAATGAATTTGGGGAGGATATCCGCCACCGGGCGGAGGTGCGGTTCGATATCAAGCGCATCCTGGTGCGGGATATCCATAAAAAGCGGGATGAAACCGTGCCGGAAGCCCTTTTGACCACGGACCCCGCCGCCATCACCGACGATCCTGCCATCGAAATGGTGCTGGAATTCATGGGCGGGGAGGAGCCCGCTACCCAGTACATGCTCAGGGCCCTGGAAATGGGCAAAACGGTGGTGACCGCCAACAAGATGGCCCTGGCCCTGAACTGGCATCTTTTGCAGGCGGCGGCGGAAAAGCACCGCTCCGGCCTGTATTACGAGGCGGCGGTGTGCGGCGCCATCCCCGTGATCCGCACCACCATCGATTCCCTCCAGTCCAACAGGATCGAAGCCATGATGGGCATTGTGAACGGCACCACCAATTATATCCTGACCCGCATGAGCCAGGAGGGCAGCGCCTATGCCGACGTCCTGAAGGAAGCCCAGCGCCTGGGCCTGGCGGAGCCGGACCCCACCAGCGACGTGGAGGGCTTCGACGCGGCGTACAAGCTTTCCATCCTTTCCTCCCTGGCCTTCCACGCCCGGGTGCCCTTCGACGTGATCTATCGCCAGGGCATTTCCCAGGTGAACGCGGCTGATATCGCCTACGGGAAGGAACTGGGCTATACCATGAAGCTGCTCGCCATCGCCAAGCGGCAGGGAAATGTGATCGACGCCCGGGTGCACCCCACCTTCATTCCCAACGATCATCCCTTGGCCTCGGTGAACGGCAGCTTCAACGCCATTTTTCTCCACGGGCACGCCTGCGACGATATGATGCTCTTCGGGCGGGGCGCCGGCAGCGCGCCAACCGCCAGCGCGGTCGTCAGCGATATGCTTTACGCCGCCTCCCGGGAAACGCCCCGGCACCCCACCTTTCACAATGAAAACGCCCTGGCTCCCGGTCTTCGGGTGACGGACGACTGGCACTGCTCCTTCTATATCCGCCTGTCCGCCAGCGACCGGCCCGGCGTGATGGCCCATATCACCGCCTGCCTGGGCAACGAGGGCATCTCCATCCGAAACCTGGTGCAGCGGGACGCGGTGGCGAGCCGGGCCCAGATCGTGCTCATCACCCACGACGCCGGGGAACGCAGCCTGCGCCAGGCCCTTTCCGCCATCGATTCCCCCGACGTGCGGGTGGAAAGCATGATCCGGGTGGAAGGAAAATGATCGTACAAAGTGAAGCGTTAAAGAGTATAAAAGCTTCATGCTCCTGTCTCCAAACTTCCTTTGAGGAATCTTTGCCATGAAAAAAAAGCGCTCCGGCTTATCCCTGGGGTCCTGCCTCACGCTGTGCCTGACGGCGGCTGTGGTCGTCGGGTGCATTGTGGTGTTCGGAAAGATCCGGTCGGGGCAGCCGGAGGCCGCCATGAGCGCCCAGCGGGTGATGGGCCTGGTGGGGGATGCTCTGCAGGGGGCCACCCCTGTGCCCATGCCGGAGAGCACCGTGCGCACCGTGACGGTGACGCTGCCCCCGGTTTCGGAAAATACCCTGGCCCCTTTGCCCACCCTGGCCCCCGGGGCCGCGGCCCAGCAGTACCGCTTTTCCCTCACCTTTGGGGGCCTGATGGCCTTTGAAAGCGAGATATCCGATTCGGTCTATGATAAAACGGAAAAGAGCTTTGATTTCCGCCCGGTGGTGGCGCTCCTGGCGGGGAAGGTATATGCCGATATGAACCTGGTGGCCCTGCCCCAGACGCTGAATATCACCGATACCAAGTATGCCGACGCCATGGCCCCAGCCGCCGCCGCGGAGGCGGTGCACGCGGCGGGATTTGACGACGCCTTGCTGGGCACCGAGCACATATTGGATCAAGGGGCCCAGGGGGCGCTGGATACGGTGGAGGCGCTGACGGCAAGGGGCATTTCCTGCGGCGGGGTGACGGCGGGCAGCGCCCGGCAAAACCGCATCGTGCAGCTCAACGGGGCGCGGATCGCCGTGCTGTCCTATACCGATACGCTGACCGCCAAAGGCAAAAACGCCCTGGAGCAGCAGCCTGATCTGCTGCGTCTTTACGACCCGAATACCGTGCGGCAGGATATCGCCGCCGCCCGGGCCCAGGGGGTGCACTGCGTGATCGTGTGCATGTACTGGGGAAAGGAGGATCAATCCTCCGTCACCAACGCCCAGAAAAATACCGCCCGGTCCCTGGCTGAGATGGGGGCGGATGTGATCCTGGGCTACCGGCCCGCCCGGGTGCTGCCGGTGGAGATCATTTCCGTCAACGGGGAGGACGGCGCCCGCCGCCAGGCGATGGTGGCCTACTCCCTGGGCACGCTGCTGTCCGAATCCCGGGACGCGGGGGCCATTGCCGGCATGCTGCTGCATCTGGATATCACAGTCGATGGCACGGGCCGGGTGCGCTTTACCAACGCGGAATATACCCCCACCTACATGTGGCGGCAAAGCCTGAACGGCAAAGTGTGCTATCGGCTGGTATGCAGCGCCGACGCCGCCCCGGAGGGCATGAGCGCCCAGCAATCGGGGGTCATGGGCAGGGCCCTGGAGCGTATCCAGAGCGCCCTTGCGGACAGCCCGCTGACCCAACGGTAAATCATCCCGCCTGAACGAGGGGGCGTTCAGGCGGAAGGAGCGATACAGACGATGGATGATTTTTTATTTGCCGTCAATTCGGTGCTGCCGCTGCTGATCCTGATGACGGCGGGAGCCTTCTGCCGCAGGGTCGGGGTGCTGAACGAGGCCCTTGTCAAGGGCGTGAATCAATTGGTGTTCAAGGTGTTCCTGCCCATCAATCTGTGCTGGAGCATTATGAATACGCCCTATGATACGGTGCTGCGGTGGGACGCTTTTCTGTTGATCACGGGGGGCTTGCTGATTGAATTCGGGGCGCTGTTCCTGCTCGTGCCCCGGATCGAAAAGGATCGGAAAAAGATCGGCGTGATGATCCAGGCCATGGGCCGGTCCAATTACGCCTTTTTCGGCATCCCCCTGGTAGCGGTGCTGTTTCCGGGGCAGGATGCTTCCCTGGCGGCGCTGCTGGTGATTGCCACCATCCCGGTGTATAACGTGATGTCGGTGATCGCGCTGACGGTATATGGGCAGAAGCAGGCAAAGCCCGGTCAGGTGCTGCTGAATATCCTGAAAAATCCGCTGATCATCGGCTCCGTGCTGGGCTACGTCCTGTGGCTGCTCAGGTTTCAGCCCCCGGCCTTCATCCGCACGCCCATGGGGGATCTGAGCAAGGTGGCAACGCCCCTGGCGCTGTTTACCCTGGGCGGGGCCATCCGCTTTGCCAGCGCCCGGCAGCATATCCGGCAGCTGCTCATCGCTGTCCCCTGGAAGCTGGTGCTGTCGCCCCTGATCTTCGTTGGGGCCGCCGCAGCTTTGGGGCTCCGCGACGTGCCCCTGGCCTGCGCCTTCGTGGCCTTCGGCTCGCCCACCGCCGTCAGCAGCTATCCCATGGCCCAGCAAATGGGCGGCGACGGGGAACTGGCGGCGGAGCTGGTGGCGGTGAGCAGCGCCCTGTCCATCCTCACTACCTTCCTGTTCGTATTCACCATGAAAAGCATGGGTTTGATTTAACGGATAAGCGGGTCCCCTGCCAGGATATCACGGCGCTCATCCATTGGGATGAGAATGTCATTGCCAAGCAAGCGTTATCAGCCCGCCGATTCAGAGAAAAAATCTTCGGAAAGGGGCACGGGGGG
>CAJOPV010000068.1 GCA_905236495.1 uncultured Christensenellaceae bacterium | reverse complement strand
GTGCGGCCGACGAGACTTGAACTCGTACTCCTTTCAGAACACGCCCCTCAAACGTGCGCGTATGCCGATTCCGCCACGGCCGCATGCCGTAAAACAGCAAAAAGTATTATAGCGGATGCGGCCCGGATTGTCAACCGATTTTGGAAAAAATCCGCCTCTGTTGCCCCGGCTCATTCTGGAGAAGGACGATCGCCGGAATCGCTATCCATAAAATCTGCTTTCTTGGCGGGGGCTTGGGGAGGGATTCTTTGGCTCCAAGGAACCTCCAATATTCTATTCATTCTCCCGGAGCCACCTTTCCCCGTTCTCGATGGCACGGGAAACCTGCTCCGGGGCGGGGCCGCCGGTGAGGCTCCGGGCGGAGACGCAGCTTTGCAGGGAGATGGCCTGATACACGTCGGTATCGAAGGCGGGGGAGAAAGCGCGCATTTCCTGAAGCGTCAGATCGTCCAGGGCGCAGCCCTTTTCCAGGCAATGGGCCACCAGGCGGCCCGATACGGCGTGGGCATCCCGGAAGGGCACGCCGCGCTTTACCAGGTAATCCGCCAGGTCGGTGGCGTTGGCAAAGCCCGCGTTGGCGCTGCGGTGCATGTTTTCGGTTCGGAAGGACGCGGTGCGCAGCATTTCGGTGAACACGTGAAGGCATTTGAGCCAGGTATCCCGGGCGTCGAAAAAGCTCTCTTTATCCTCCTGCATATCCTTGTTGTAGGCCAGGGGAAGGCCCTTCATCACGGTGAGCAGGGCGGTGAGATCGCCATATACCCGGCCCGTTTTGCCCCGGATCAGTTCCGCCACGTCGGGGTTTTTCTTTTGCGGCATCATGCTGGAGCCGGTGGCAAAGCCGTCGTCCAGGGTGAGGAAGGAGAATTCCAGGCTGCTCCAGAGCACCATCTCCTCGCAGAAGCGGCTCAGGTGCATCATGCCGATGGCGGCGGCGGACAGGTAATCCAGCAGGAAATCCCGGTCGCTGACCCCGTCCAGGCTGTTGGCGCTGACGGCAGCAAAGCCCAGCTCCCCGGCGGTGAATTCCCGGTCCAGAGGATAGGTGGTGCCCGCCAGGGCGCCGCTGCCCAAGGGGCACACGTCGGCGGCGGCCCGGGCGGCCTTTACCCGGATCATATCCCGGCGGAACATTTCAAAATACGCCATCAGATGATGCCCCAGCGTCACGGGCTGGGCCCGCTGCAGGTGGGTATAGCCGGGCATCACGTCATTCGCGTGCTTTTTCGCCAGGGAAAGAAGCGTTTCTTCCAATTCGCGGAGGAGGGAAAGGGTATCGTCGCAGGTATCCTTGGCGTAGAGGTGCATATCGGTGGCGACCTGGTCGTTGCGGCTGCGCCCGGTGTGCAGCCGCTTGCCCGCGTCTCCGATGCGCTCGGTCAGCAGGGCTTCCACCAGCATGTGGATATCCTCGCTTTCCGGGGGAAAGGCGATCTTCCCTTCCCGCATGTCCGCAAGAATGCCCCGCAGGCCCGTCTGGATGGCCTCCTCGTCCTCCGGGCTCAGGATGCCCTGCCGCCGAAGCATTTTGGCGTGGGCCATGCTGCCCCGGATATCCTGGGCGTAAAGCCGCTTATCAAAAGAAATGGAGGAATGGAAATCATCCACCAGCTGGCTGGTTTCTTTCTGGAAACGTCCGCCCCAAAGCTTCATGGGTCATCCTTCTTTCTATGCGTTTTCATACCTTCCGAAATACCATCCGGCGGCGTTGCTTTTCTTGCCGTAAATGCCGCGCTTCAATGGCAGGATCACGGAAATCTCCTCCCCGGGGGATACGGGCAGGACGTAATCGGTGACGTCCGAGCAGCTCAGCACCCCGTCGTGATCGAAAATGAATTGGGTGGGCACCTCCATGAGCGCGCCGTGGTACAGGATACGGCTCATTTCCTCGCCCCGCTCCACCAGGGTAATGGCGTGGTCGTTCCAGGGGATGTACCGGGCCTGAGCAGCCGGGGAGGGGGGCTGGGCGTCCAGGGCCCGCACCCGGGGCAGATCATCCCAGGTATATAGGGTGAATGCGTCGCTTTGCCAATCGGGCAGGGAAAGCAGGTTCAATTGCCCTTCTGTCTTGACGCCGCAGGCCCCGTCCAGGCAGATGATATGCCGCTGCCGGTCGATGATGGGATCGAAAACGGGGTTCGCGGCGCTGTACAGCACCGTGGGCCAATGCCCCACCACCACGTACTTTTGAAAGGACAGCCCGGCGCTGTAAAAATCATCGAACTTGAGGATGGGGAAGGCGTCGGCGCCTGCCAGCGCGTCCAGGTCCTCGTGGGGGATGCCCCCGTGGACGAAAATGAACCGCTGGGTATCCAGGACGGTGGGCAGGGAGCGCAGGAAATCCATTTCCGGGGCGAAATGCCGCCGAATCAACGGGAACAGAGCGCAGATATCCGTTCGCTCCGTGAGCTCCTCTCCCAGCTCCGCGCACATTTCGTGCAGCAGGCTTCCGCCCCACCACTGCTTTGCCTGCAGGGAATACCGCTGCATGCCCTTTTGAAATTCGGGATCGTCGCTTTCCAGGAATTCCAGCCGCCACAAATCCACGTTGCCCATCAGGGGATAGACTGTGTGGGTGCGGCACAGATCCATCACCAGCCGCAGCGTCGCCAGGCTCTCCGGCCCCTTTTCCAGGTAATCCCCCACCAGGATCAGCACGTCCTGCGGGGAGAAGGCCGCCTTCTCCAGCACGGCTTTCAGCCCCGCCGCGTGCCCGTGGGGATCGGACAGCATCAGCACCCGCTTCCCATCCGGGAGAGATACGCGCCGCACGGTGGTCTTCATTCCTTCGCCCGCCTTGTCTTCTGGAATCGTACCTTATTATACCAGAACCCGACGGCCCGGACAAGGGGAAAACAGCGCGAAAACAGCCTGGCGGAATTGACATTCATCTCCCCTGCCGATATAATAGAAGCAGCCGCGGGAAAACGCCTTTCCCGGAATATGCCAAGGAGGAATACGCTGTGAAAACTGCGCTGCGGGTGATCCTGGTTTTGCTGATGCTGGCCTGCATGCTGGTGCTGGTGCCCTCCGGCGCCATCGTGGCCCAGGCGGAGATCGTGGAGATCCCTCTGGACGCCGCGGGCGGCATGCCGCCCCTGGAGGAAGGGTATCTGTCTCTGCGGGAATACCGGGACCCTTCCATATCCGTCGTGATCGAAACGGGGCGGTATGAAGACACCAATTATATGACCGCCCGGATCACCCTGGCAAACGCCAGCCAGCTGCGCTCCGCCCTCTCCAGCAAGAGTTATCTGAGCCCCGTGGCGGATAAGCCTACCCGCATTGCCGAGCGGGTGAAGGCGGTGTTCGCCATCAACGGGGATTTTTACGGCGAGAATTACGGCAGGGGTGTCATGATCCGCCAGGGGAAGCAATACCGGGCCTTCAAGGCCAATACCTATTACCGCCATGAACGTGCCGTTGGCAACTGGGATATCCTGATGCTGGATGAACAGGGAGATATGCATATCCTGAAGGCGGCGGAAAAGGCCGACGTGGAGGATTTTTTAGCGCGGCACACCGTAGTCAATTCTTTCAATTTCGGCCCCGGCCTCATCATTGACGGGGAGCCCCAGACCGGTTATAAAAACATGAACGACGCGGCGGATATTCCCGCCCAGCGGATGGCATTCTGCCAGACGGGCCCGCTGGAATACCTGTGCGTATATTCCGAAGGGCCTCAGGACGAGCCGGACAAAAACGGCCTGACCCTGCAGCAGATGACCGATCTGCTGGTGCAGCTGGGGGGCATCCAAAACGCCTACTGCATGGACGGCGGCTCCTCCGCCCAGATGATCTTCCGCTCGGAAAACGCGGCTTACGATAAGATCAATTCCTCCACCCCCGGTAAGGCCCGGGAGGTGTATGATATTTTATACTTTGTCAGCGCTTACGTGCCGGACTGAGGAGATACGTTGAATGGATGCGCAATACGTGCTGTTCTCCGTGCTGGGTTTGCCGGTGACGGCCTACGCCCTGTGCCTGATCGCTTCCCTGGGGATGGGGATCGGGGTGTTCCTGATTCTGGCGAAAAAAGAACACTTGACGGCGGACACCGCCTGGCATGCCGTGCTGCTGGCGCTGCCGCTGGGACTGCTGGGGGCCAGGGTATTTTACTGCCTGGCCCGGTATAAGGTGTATAACGAGATCGGGCTTGAAAACGTCTGGACGCTGTGGAACGGCGGCTACGCCCTGTGGGGCGCGGTGGGCGGCGCGGCGCTGGCGGGGGTCATCGCCGCCAAATGGGGCCGCCGCCCCGTTTCCCGGGTGCTGGACGCCATGGCCCCCGCAGGGGCGCTGGTGATCTCCCTCATGCGTTTTGCCGAGTATTTCTCCGGCGAGGGCATCGGCCCGGCGGTGGCTGTGCCGGCGTTCCAGCGGTTCCCCTTTGCGATGTATGACGATTGGTATGGGGAGTGGTACTGGGCTGTTTTCATGCTGGAGGGCCTGGCGGCGCTTACGATTTTCCTGGTGCTTTTGCGCTGCCGCCGTCCGGCGGGGGACAGGGCACGGCTGTTCCTCATCTGCTATTCCGCCTGCCAGATGATCCTGGAAAGCCTGCGGCGGGACAGCTTCCTGCGCTGGCTGTTCGTGCGGGTGAGCCAATTGACCGCCATCCTGGTGATCGCGGGGCTCATGATCGCGGCGGCGGTGAAGTGGGCAAGGAATAAGCACAATCCCCGGATCACCAGGGGGAAAATGCTCCTGTGCTGGGCCGCGGTGCTGCTGGGCGCGGGGATCATCGTCGCCATGGAGTTTGCCGTCGATGGCAAGATCCTGGCGGCCTGGCCCAACTGGCTGGATTATCTGGTGATCGCCCTGTGCTGCTGCGGCATCGGGTACGCTGCCTCCCGGGCGGTGCTGAGCAATCCCAAGGAAAACGATTGACAAAGAGGCCCCGGGCCTGATAAAATAAACCCCTGGGTACGAATCAAATCGAAAGAAGCGAAGGAAGATGAGCATGACCTATTCTTTGCACGTGGCGGGCCTGGAGAGAAAATTGACGCTGTGCCCCCTGAATGAAAACCTGTATATCGCCGGGTTCGTGATTTTCGGCGACGTGGAGCTGACGGAGGCCTGCGCCCGGGAGCTGCTGAAAAAAGCCCCTGCCTACGATATCATCATCACCGCCGAGGCCAAGGGCATCCCCCTGGCTTATGAAATGGCCCGCCAGGCCGGGGAAAACCGCTACCTCATCGCCCGGAAGGTGCCCAAGCTGTATATGAAAAACGTGTTCACCGTGAAGGTGAATTCCATCACCACCGCCCGGGAGCAGACCCTCTGCATCGATCAGGAGGACGCCGATTTCATGCGGGGGAGGCGGGTGCTGATCGTGGACGACGTGATCTCCACCGGCGAAAGCCTCCGGGCCGTGGAGGAATTGGTGCGCCAGGCCGGCGGCAACATCGTGGGCAAAATGGCGATCCTGGCGGAGGGCGACGCCACCAAGCGGGAGGATATCATCTATCTGGAGAGGCTTCCCCTGTTTGACGCCCAGGGCAAAGAGATCGATTGATATTTCCTACAATAAAAGGAACCGACAGGCAAGCCGGTTCCTTTTTTATGTTATATCCGTTCTTTTTTTATATCCGTTCTTTGGATCAGTAGCTGCCCTCTGTGCTGAAGGTCACATCCTGATCCTGCTTAAGGCGGGAGGTTTTGCACCGTTCCATCAGCAGCCGATAAAACAGCTCCTCGTCGATGGGAAGGGACACGGTTTTTTCCAGCCAGGAGGAAAGGTGCATGGCGTTGGAGAGCATCAGGCCCCGGATGCCCTCCCGTCCGTCGGCGACCAGGGGTTCGCCCCGCAGGATATGGGCGGCGAAGGCGTTGATGACGCCGGCATGCTGGTCGTTTTTCCCGTCCGTTTCTACCGGGATGATTTCATATTCCGGCTTTTTGAAGCCCTCGGCGCAGGTGAAGCACCATTCCCGTTCGTCCGCCTTGTTGCGGAAGAAGGTGAGCTGATTGTTTTCGCAGATCAGCTTCCCTTTGCTTCCGGTGATTTCCAGCCGGTTGGTGCCGGGGGCGTCCCCGGTGGTGGTGACGAACACGCCGGTGGCGCCGTTTTCAAATTCCAGGTAGGCGGTCACGTCGTCCTCCACCTCGATATCGTGCCATTTGCCTTCATGGCAGAAAGCCCGCACACGCACAGGCAGGCCGCAGAGCCATTGGAGCAGGTCCAACTGGTGGGGGCACTGATTCAGCAGCACGCCGCCGCCCTCCCCGGCCCAGGTGGCCCGCCAGGCCCCGGAATCGTAATAATTCTGGGTGCGGTACCAATCGGTGATGAGCCAGCTGACCCGCTTCATTTGGCCCAGCTCGCCCCCTGCCAGCATCTCCTTGGCCTTGCGGTAGATACAGTTGGTGCGCTGATTGAACATCATGGCAAAGGTCTTCTCGGGGTGCCGATCCGCCGCCGCCATCATGCTGCGCACCTGCAGGGTATAAACCCCGGCGGGTTTTTCCACCAGCACATGGAGGCCCCGATCCAGGGCGGCGATGGCTAAACCCGGGTGCTGATAATGGGGCACGGCGACGAGCACCGCGTCCACAGCGCCTTCGGCGATCAGGGCGCTGCCCTCCTCAAATATCCGGGCGTCGGGCAGCTGCTTCATCGCCCATTCCCGGCGGGAAGCCCGGCGATCCGCTACGGCGGTAATGACCACCTCCGGGCAGCGTTCATGGATCGTTTGGATGTGGGCGGAGCCGATGTTCCCCGCGCCGATGAGCCCCAACCGTATCTGGGCCATAGCCATACCTCCCCGTTTCCGCTTTTGCGACGGTTTCATTATACGGGATGAGGGTGGATTTGTCAAAGCGGCGGTCAGCCGGAGATGCTTTCCAGCTTGGCGGTCTGCAGGGCCAGCCCTTCGCAGAAGAAGGGCAGGCGCCGGACCCGCTCCTCCGGGGCCGCGCCCAGGAAATCCTTGCACTGGCCCACCATTTCCCGGGCGGCAAGCTGCAGGTCTTCTACCTGCATGAGCAGCAGGTCCCGCTGCACCTTCAGCCTGTCGTTTTCCGCCACCGCCTCCTGCCCTGCGGCACGGCGGGCCAGGGCGGATACGCCTCGCAGGATGGCCTGCACGTCCGGGTCTGCGGGCTCCTCGGCAGGGGAAGAGATGGGCCGCACGGTGACGGAAACGGGGGACGGGCAATCCACCCCCTCCTCCTTCAGCTCCCGGCATACCTGGGCAATCAGGTCCGGCTTTTTGCGCAGGATGGAACGGTATTTATTCTGATACCGCAGCATCCTGGCCCGGTCCCCTTCCGCCAGGGCGGTGACGCAGGAGCGTACGGACTGCCCCTGGGCCCGGGCGGACAGCACCGCCCGCAGCAGATCATGGATCTCTTCCTGGGTAAAAGTTTCAAAGGGGGAGGCCCGGCGCAGCCGATCATCCCCCTGGGAGCGCAGCTGCATGTAATAATAATTCCGCACGCTGTTGGGCTTGCGGCCCAGGGCCTGGCCCATGCGCTCAAATACACCCCGCAGCGGCGCCCCGGTCTGAGACGCGGCCTCGATCTCTCGCCATAGCTGCTTTGTTTCTTCCTCCGTCCATCCGCTGTGGTTTACATGCGCGGTGTTTTCCATGTCATATCCCTCCGTCAATGCCTGTTTTCCTGAAATAGTATGCATGGGGAATTGGTAATTTATGCGGGCGGAGAGAAGGAAGCATGCCATTTGTAAACGAATGATTTCACTTTTTTTACAATTTTTTTGCCCGCCATGGAACATTTCGCCCCTCTCATTCGTCTATATGTATGAGGTGACGAAAGAAATGAGTACCATGCTTTCGGTAAATCCCCGGGATAATGAAACGGCCCTGCTGGCTATCGACGAGGAAGAAAAGGCCGTGTATGTGGATGGAGAAATCTGCGAACTGACCCAGCAGGAGTTTTATCTTTTGAACGAACTGGCCCAGAACGCCGATCGGCCCGTCAGCCGGGAGCAGCTGCT
>CAJOPV010000067.1 GCA_905236495.1 uncultured Christensenellaceae bacterium | reverse complement strand
GGGGATCATCCCCCTGGTGGGGTCTGGGGCGAAGCCCCAGCGTCCCCCTTCGCGTCCCGGCCGAACACTTCCCATTCCGTCAGCGCGGGGAAGGCGGAAGGATCGTCGCTCTTTTGCAGCCTTTCCAGCCGCAGCCACCGCACCCGGCGGCGGCCCAGGGAAATATACTGCCGGTCTCCCGTTTTTTTCAGCGGGAAAGCCAGGTCTGTCCCGTCGGAAAGGACGACGTGGCCCGATACCCAGTAAGCGTCGTGGGGAAAATCCGCCCGCAGGGTCAGCGCCATTTTCTCCGCTTCCACCTCGCGTCCGAAATCCAGGCGGCACCAGGCGTCCTCCCTGGCGCCGATCCCCCAGCTCTGGAAGGGCCATTCGCCGTGAAAGGTGTTCAGCCGCATGCCGTCGATGACGTTCCGGGCGCAGAAGCAGGCCTCGTTCCGGGTTTCCACGTTGGCGGTGCAGTGGGGATAAAAATCCGTGTCCCCCCGCAGATCGGCTGGATTCAGGGCGATATTCCGCACGGCGCGGATTTCTTCATCCCCCAGGACCCGGGCGCTGATCACATGGCGCCTGGCTTCAAACGCCCCGGGCGGATAGGCCAGCCGGTGTTCTCCGGCGGGTACGGACCAGGCCATGCTGCCCGCGGGCAGATAGACTTCTCCGGCAGGCAAAGCCTGATCCATTTGCACCCACAGGTGCGCGCCGCCCGAAAGCACGATCCTGTCTCCCGGCGCATATACCCGGTCCACGCACAGCAGGGCTTCCCGTTCATGGGCGCAGCGCGCCAGCGCCCGGCCCTCCCCGGTCAAAACCTGAATTTCAATCATGTTTTCCCTCACAGCCACAGCATGGGATCGCAGCGGTTCAGCTTCGAGAGCGCTTCCACGAAAAAGTAATCGCCGTAGGTGATGTTGGTGTGGCGGCCCGCCCCATCGTCGTGATAGCTGGCGGTGCAGCGGGTCAGCAGGCCCAGATGGCCGTCGGACCAATCGCAGCAGGAATCCAGCAGCCCGTCCACCAGCTGCAGCGCGGCGGCGTGATAATCGTCCTTTCCCGTAATCACCGTCAGTTCCATCAGCCCGCAGGCGGCGATGGCCCCGGCGATGTTGTCGATGCGTTCTTCGGTGTCCGGCTGGCAGAAATCGCAGTCCGTCAGCCCGTCGGGCCGGATATGGGCGATGAAGTTTCCTGCAATTTTTTCCGCAGCTTCCAGGTATTCCGGCTTTTTCGCGTTCCGGTAGGCCAGGGTGAAGCCGTACAGCCCCCAGGCCTGCCCCCGGCTCCATTGGCCGCCCAGGGCGTAGCCCTGTCCCGCATGCTCCCGCACCCGCGCCCCGGTTTCGGGATCAAATTCCACGATGTGGCTCACCGAGCCGTTCGGCCGCACAAACTCCCGCAGGGCCGTATGGGCGTGAATGTCCGCTACGTGGGCAAAGCGCGGGTCCTCCGTCTGGCGGGAGGCCCAATACAGCAGGGACAGGTTCATCATGCAGTCGATGATGGCATAGCCTGCCTGATCCGGATTGTTCCACGCCCGAATGTATCCTGCCGGATTGAAGCGCCCCATCAGCAGGCTGGCGGCGTGCAGGGTGTCCTGCCGGGCCTGCCGATCGCCGGTCAGCTTATAATCCGCGCCGCAGGAGAGCAGATACATGAACCCCACGTCGTGATTGAGCTCGCGGAACACCCGAAACTGCTCGACCAGCATCTCCTGCGTGCGGCGGGCTTCCCGGAGAAAGAATTCATCCTTGGTTCTGGCGTACATCAGCCACATCAGCCCCGGCCAAAAGCCCCCGGTCCACCAGCCGTTGCCGGCGAAAGGGGAAGGGATCCATGCGCCCCCTTCGCTTTTGTAGGGGATGATTCCTTGATCCGCTGCCCGCTGCGCCGTGCGGCGGAATTTCTCCGCGGCTCGGTTCAGGGCATCCTCATAACGATTCGGCAAGCTGAAGCACCTCCTCAGGCACGGATTGTACGGGGCTGTCCCCGGCATCGGAAAAAACAGCGCATTTCAGCGTATGCTCCCCTGCCGGCAGATGCGCCAGCAGCATGGGCAGCAGCGTGCGGGGATACATGAGATTGGTATTGGGCTCCGGCCAGATCATTTCCGCCGTTTCATAGCCCGAGAGGGAAAAGATGGCGCTGGTGCCGTACGCGCCGCTGGCCTGGGCCATGCCGCCTTCCGTTTCGATGCGGGAGGCGATGCGGTCGCAGGCCCTTTTCCCCGCCCAGTCCCGGCGCACGGCGAAGGCCCCCTCGGCAATTTCAATGGACACATCCGTGCGGACCACATGCTTTCGCACATGCCACATGCCCAAAGGTGCGACGACGGTATCGATTTCCACCCCTTCCATGGGTGACCAAGTGAATCGCACCTCCCGGTCCGTCAGGCTAAAGCGCTCGCACCCGCTGCGGCCGTGCCACAGGTCCTTGCCTTGTCGCTTCACCGCCAGCATGGAATCAAAAGCGCCTTTGACCAGGGTGGTGGCTTCCTTGATCACAGAAAAGGCGAATTGGGTGGAATAGGCGAATTTTTCGTATTTCTCGTCCTCATGCATGTGTTCCCAGGCATGATTGCCCGCGGTATAGGCGATCACCTGCCGGTTGTCCCTATCCCTGGTCAGGAGCAGGCGCACCTGCTCATCCAGGAAAACAGCGGGGGCGGCAAAGGGTTTTTCCTCCGCCTGCCAGAAAGGATGATCCTCGGGCAGCGCCAGAGCAAAGAACGTTTTCATGGCCCAATAAGGAGAACCCGGCGCGTTGTATCCTTCCGCGGCGCACAGATTGGGATAGCCGTAGCCCACCGTCAGCGCGCCGCCCCGGTCGAAAATGGGCATGCGCAGCCAGAAGCGCAGATTCCGGAGCAGCAGTCCCTTCATTTCGCCCCAGCCGATCCCTTCCGCCGTGACCCCGGCTAACGCCATGGCGGCGAAAAAGCTGCTTTGGGCGAAGCGGTAGGTCAGGCTCCGGCCATAGGGCAGGCCCCGGCCCTCCCGGTCAAACCAGCAGGCGAAGCGGGGCGCGATACGCTGCGTACGCTCCCGGAAGCGCCGGCAGCGCTCCGGGTCCCGATCCGCCATGGCGGCGGCGTAAATGAGGCTGTAAAAATGGAAGCCCCAGAGGGTGTAATAGTCCCGCTTGGTGGGATAGTCAAAATACCAGCCGTCTCCCACGTAATGGCTTTCCATCATGTCCAAGTCTTCCCGGAGGCGTTCCTCGTTCACCGGGCGGCCCACCTTCAGAAAGCCGATGTTCACCAGGATGCGGAAAAAGCGCCAGTTGTTTTTGGGCATGTCATGGCGGTTGATCTGATCCAGCCAGCAATACAGATTATCCTGCTGGGCCGGGGTCAGCCCGTCATAAAACCTTTCCCGCAGGAAGCACAGGCCCGTGCCGATCACCGCCATTTCCACCATGCGCTGGTCGAAAGGCCCGATATCGCCCCAATATTCCGCATGTTCCGGATCAGTGCCATGGATGATACCCTCCCGCCACAGGGGCCAGAATTCCTCCGCCTCGGGGCAGCGGCCCATCATCATGGGCACCAGCGCCCACAGCACCCGGGAAAAGCCCTCCATCCCCGCCACGTCCTCGGCGTAATGGGCGCTGCCTTCGCCTACGATCATCCGGGCTTTTCCCGGCGTCAGGCAGGAAACCAAGGGACGGATCATGTCCACCGCCGCCCGAGCCAGATCCTGCCGGGTCAGCAGGGGGTTGTCTTGAACGTTCATCAAGCTCATTTCTCCTTTTCCGTCACGGTAAACACCGCGTCAAAGGCCGTATCCGCCGGGGCTTCCGCCGTCAGGCGCCACAGGGAACCCGGGAAGCTGCGGGCCATGCGGGGGTCGTCCACGGGGATTTCCCGGATCTCAAGGACCAGCCCCGGCGGACAGGCCACCCATATGACGCCGTCCGTGAATCCGGATACCGTCCGTTCCGGCCTGTTCCGCAGCATGAACACCCATTGCACTGCCTGCGGCTTTGACAGGGCGATGGTATCGCGCAGACGCAGCCCGTCTTCGGATAAGCGCAGCTCCCGCCGTACATGCAAGGCTCCTGCTTCTTCGCCGTAGGCACCGGCTATATCCAGAGAAAGCCCGTCCGGCAGCCAGGCTGTATCCCGGGCGGCAAAGACCCGGCCCGGCTGCTGCTCGCAGCCGCCAATGAGCGGCAGATTGTGATAGGCGGAGCGCACGTTCCACAGGGTATAGCGCTCACCGGAAAACGTTTTGGCGGTATATACCATGTTACCCGCATCCACGATGCGGGGCTGATCCCGGCGGTACAGCATAAAGGAGCCCACGTCGTTGTGATTGTGGCTTTCGCCGTTATGCCCGCCCTTGCAGCACAGCGTCCATCCGCCCCGGCGGACCAGCCGCAATTGCAGATCCGGCAGCCACGTATCCTCCCGGGCGGGCGCAGGCTCCCCTGCCGCTGCCGGATGAAACAGCAATTGAAGAAGCCTGGAAAAATGCGGCACATCGTTCATCTGATCCGCCAGCCTTCCCCGATAGCGATTGCCCAGGGCCCGGAGCGCCGCGTTTCCCGTCTTTTCCCCGGCGGATTGCAGCCGTTCCCCGGACAGGAAGGGCCGGGCGTCACAGTCCGCAAAATTGGCGAACCAGCCGCTGCCGATTTCCGCCTTCAGCGGGAAGGACAGGATGCGGTGGATTTTTTCATTCTGCCAGACGTCCCCATGCATGCCGGTCAGGGCTTCCAATATTTCCAGGCAGTCCAGCAGCGCGCCGCCGGCCATGTTCCAATAGCCCGCGCCTTCGTCGCAGCCGCCGTCCCCCGGCATGCAGGAAAGCCAGCGATCCAGCATCCCGCAGGCCCGGGCAAGCAAATCGCCCATTTCCGGCAGCGGGAGGGGAAACAGCCAGGCGCACAGCATCACGTTGGAAAGGATCCAGGGGGTCCAGTTGTTCAGATCCCGCCGCCGGACGCCCATCCACCAGAAGTCGTCCGTATCCATGAACGGACGCAGGATGCGGCGCTCAATTTCTGTTTTCACCCGCTGACGCAGCATGGGCGTTTCCCGGTCCAGTTCCGCGCCCAGCAATTGGCACACCAGCGACAGGATCATCCCCGTCTGGGCGGTAAACAGGTCAATATACGGTTTTTCCGCATCGGGCAGCGGATACGCTTCCGGCGGCGGCGCCCCGGGAATCGGGTTCACGTTGTGCGCCGAAACGACCCAGCCGGTCTCCTCGCAGATGCACCACAGCCCGTCGATCACATCGTCCAAAGGCGCGTTTTCTTCCACGCAGCGGCGCAGCGCCGCCCACGCCAGCTTTCTCCTGCGGAAGAAATAGGGCGCTTCGTCCGCCTGCCGGCTGCCCGTCCGCACGAAGGCGAGAAAATCCGACGCCCGCCGCAGAGGATAAGGCTGTTGGGCGTAAACCGCCGCTTCCCTGAGGATTTCCGCCCGCTTCTCAGACGCGATGGTCTGCCAGGCTTCGCTTCCCGCCGGCGGGCACCAGCGGGGAAAAGCCGGGGGCGCAGGCAGCATCGGATACAAAGCAAGATATTCTGTCAGCATGGTTTTCTCCCCGCAGCGCCGGGCTGTGTACAGATGCGGTCTGGCGGAATCGTTTTTTATCCCTTCAGCCCGCTGGTGGCGATGCCCTCGATGAAGTACCGCTGCAGGCAGAAGAATACGATGGAAACCGGAACCAGGGAGCAGAGGGAGGCGGCCATGATCAGGTGGTAGTCG
>CAJOPV010000066.1 GCA_905236495.1 uncultured Christensenellaceae bacterium | reverse complement strand
TGTTCATCGCTTTTCATATCCGCGGCAGGAAAAATGCATTTCTTTTGTTCTCCATGTGCAATTTGAAAAAAATCTGCTATAATGAGGATTAATCTCGAACTACGCGGGACAGGAAGCAGCCTAAGGAGGATCAAGCGTGAACAAGATTTTGAAAAAGCAGGCGCTGAACCCCACCGTAACGTTGATGGAGGTGGAGGCGCCTTTGGTGGCCCGCAAGGCGGAGCCGGGGCAGTTCATCATACTTCGTGTGGATCAGGATGGGGAACGCATCCCCCTGACGGTGGCGGATTACGACCGGGAAAAGGGCACCGTCACCATCATTTTCCAGATCGTGGGGGCCACCACCGAAAAGCTGAATCACCTGAACGAGGGCGATTTCATTCACGATTTTGTGGGTCCCTTAGGCCGGGCCACCCATACGGAGGGGCTGAAGAAGGTCGCCGTAGTGGGGGGCGGCGTTGGCTGCGCCATCGCCTATCCCGTCACAAAAAAGCTGTTTGAGCAGGGGGCCGAGGTGCACGCCATCGCGGGCTTCCGCAATAAGGATTTAGTGATTTTAGAGGATGAATTCGCCGCCCACAGCACCAAATTCGTCCGCATGAGCGACGACGGCAGCTGGGGAGAAAAGGGCTTGGTCACCGACGCGCTGAAAAAGCTCATCGAAAGCGGCGAACAGTACGACGAGGTTATCACCATCGGCCCCCTCATTATGATGAAGTTCGTATGCAGGCTGACGAAGGAATACGGCGTCAAGACCATCGCCAGCATGAACCCCATTATGATCGACGGCACGGGCATGTGCGGCGGCTGCCGGCTGACGGTAAGCGGCAAGACCCGCTTCGCCTGCGTGGACGGCCCCGAATTTGACGGGCATGAGATCGATTTTGACGAGGCCATGGCCCGGGGCCGCACCTATCAGGATTTCGAGCGTCACGCCTACGAAGAAGCCTGCAACCTGTTCAAGGAGGAGAAATAACATGCCCAATATGGCCCTGAAAAAAAATCCCATGCCCTCCCAGGCCCCGGACGTGCGCAATCATAATTTCAGCGAAGTGGCCCTGGGCTATACCGAGGCCCAGGCCATCGACGAAGCCCAAAGGTGCCTGAACTGCAAGCATCGGCCCTGCGTTGGCGGCTGCCCGGTGCGCATCCGCATCCCGGATTTTATCAAGGAGATGGCGGCGGGCCGGTTCGAGGCCGCCTATCAGATCATCGCCGAATCCTCCTCCCTCCCCGCTGTCTGCGGGCGGGTATGCCCACAGGAAAGCCAATGCGAAAGCAAGTGCGTCCGGGGCATCAAGGGAGAGCCGGTGGGCATCGGGCGGCTGGAGCGCTTTGCCGCCGACTGGCATAACGCCCACAGTCAGGAAGCCCCGCAGAAGCCCGCTTCCAACGGGCATCGGGTGGCGGTGATCGGCTCCGGCCCCTCCGGCCTCACCTGCGCCGGGGGCCTGGCAAAGAAGGGCTATGAGGTGACGGTGTTCGAGGCGCTGCACCTGGCGGGCGGCGTGCTGGTTTATGGCATTCCCGAATTCCGCCTGCCCAAATCCATCGTGCAAAAGGAAATCGATACCCTGATGCAGCTGGGCGTAAAGATCGAAACCAATGTGGTGATCGGCAAAACCATCACCATTGCGGAGCTGATGGAGGAATACGGCTTTGAGGCGGTGTTCATCGGCTCCGGCGCCGGGCTGCCCAAATTTATGAATATACCCGGGGAGAACCTGAAGGGCGTTTATTCCGCCAACGAGTTTCTGACCCGCATCAATTTGATGAAGGCCTACAAGCCCGGCAGCGATACCCCCATCCAGCACGGAAAACACGTGGCGGTGGTGGGCGGCGGCAACGTAGCCATGGACGCGGCCCGGTGCGCCAAGCGCCTGGGGGCGGAGGTGACGGTGATCTATCGCCGCACGGAGGCGGAATTGCCCGCCCGCCGGGAGGAAGTGGAGCACGCCATGGAGGAGGGCATCCAGTTTAAATTCCTCACCAATCCTTTGGAGATCCAGGGCGATGAGCAGGGCTGGGTCAAGGCCGCCAAGTGCCAGGAAATGGCCCTGGGCGAGCCGGACGCTTCCGGGCGCCGTCGGCCCGTGCCGGTGGAGGGCAGCGAATTCGTGATCCCGCTGGATTGCGTCATCATGGCCCTGGGCACTTCCCCCAATCCCCTCATCAAATCCACCACCGAGGGGCTTGAGACCCAAAAATGGGGCGGCATCATCGCCGAGGATGAAACGGGCCTCACCTCCCTCACCGGCATCTACGCCGGGGGCGACGCGGTAACGGGGGCCGCCACGGTGATCCTGGCGATGGGCGCCGGCAAAAACGCCGCCGCCGCCATCGATGAATACCTGAAAAACAAATAAAACAAAGCCATATTGAACGCCCCTCCCGCATGATCGGAAGGGGCGTTCGTTATGCCGTTTTTCTTTTTCGCTCCGTCACCTTGGCGCAGATCACCGTCATATCGTCCTGCGGCAGGCCGCCGTATCGGATCAGCGCTTCCCTCAGCAGGGAATCGGCGATCTGCTGGGGGCTCCGATCCCGGCGAATGAGGGCGGCGATATCCTCATCCTCCGCAAAGGCGTCGGATATCCCGTCCGTCATCATCAGCAGCATATCCCCTTCTCCCAGGGAAAAGGCATGCTCCATGGGCATCACCCTTTCCACGATGCCCAATGGCAGCGCCTCCCCCCGGACGAAATCGATTTTCTGTCCCCGCACCAGGTAGGACGGGCAGGCCCCCAGCTTGTTCATGGCGACCTCCCCTGTCCAAAGATCCACCAGGCACAGATCCACCGTGGCGAATTTTTCGCCCCCCGTTGCCGAGAGCATGCTGCCGTTCACCGCCGTCATGGCCTGCTGCCGGGAATACCCCGCCTCCATGCACAGCGACAGCATTTCCAGCGTTTTCATGCTCTCATCCTGGGCCCCGGCGCCGTGGCCCATGCCGTCGCTCAGGGCGATCAGCTCCCGTCCCCCGTCCAGGGTGCGGATCAGCACCGCGTCGCCGTTATCCTGGGGCTTTTTTCTGTCCGCCGTCACGGCGCAGGCCGTCGCCATGCCGGTGATCACCGCAAGGGGCGGCTCCTCCTCCAGGATGATCCTGCCGCCCCGCCGATCCGTGACCGTCAGATCGCTGTGAAGCCGAAGGCTGATCTCCCGGCACAGCCCGTCGTCCGCATCCGGGCGCAAAGCCAGGGAATCCCATTGCAGGCACACCGTCATGCGCCCATCCACCTTTTTGACGAAGGCCGCCTTCCCGGGGAAACGCCTCGCCGCCAGCGCCTCCTCCACCTGGCTGATCCAATACGCTTCCTCCGGGCTCACGAACCCGTCCAGGCTTATGCGCTGGGCAGCCTGGGACAGGGCCGTCAAATGGGTTTGCAGCATTTCCCTTTCATAGGCGGCACAAACCGAGCGCTGCATGCGCCGCTGCTTCTCCTCATCGATCCTGCGCACGATCTCAGGCAGCCTGGATATCCGAGGGCAGGCGGAGAAATAGCGGTTGATGATATCCAGTTCGTCATTTTCCTCCTCCCCTGCGCGGCTCAGGGCGGTCATGCCCGCCTTGGTCTGCTCGTACTGATCATGCCAGCAGATCAGAAGCCTTTCGCAGTCCGGGCAGAGCATTTCGGTAAAAGTCTCGCTGATCTCCTCCTCCGTGGTTTCGCTGATCCGCGGGGTGGGCAGTGCGTCGGTCAGCTTGTCGATGGCCTTGACCCAGCGCTGCATTTTGAGCCGTGTATAGGCGTTTTCCTTGGGCCGCTGCCAGGTGGTCTTTCTGATAAAGCCCGTCACCCTCCGCATCCACCGATTGGGCATGCCTACAAATAAAAGCACCGTCGCTGCGTCCGCAAAAAAGATATGCTTCTGAAAGGACAGGGCGATAAGATAGGTCACCGTCACCGTGGCAAGCAGATAAACAGCCCCCGTCATCAGCCTGTTTTTGCCCTGGGTCAGCCCTGCCATCAGCCCGCCGAACACCAGATTGACCAGCATCAGCGCGCTTTGCCCGCTGAGCAGCAGTGAAAGGCCGCTGCCCAGGGCGCACAGCACCCCGGTGCCCGTCCCCTTTGTCCAGGCGAAAATCAGGGTAAAGGCCCCCGCCGCCATGTAGCCGATATTGGCCTGAAAGGCGGATACCCGCCCCGCCCCGGCGATCACCAGCAGGATCGGCAGCATCAGGCACAGTAGATCATCCTCATTCAGCTCCCGAAAGCCGGCCTTCCACAGCCGTCCTGCCCGCAGCAGCGCCGGCATGGAGGCGATGCCCAGCAGCACGCTGGCAGCGTTTAAGATCACGCCCCTCGCATCCGCCGCCCCCATCATCCCGGGCAATGCCCGAAAGAGCAGCAAAAAGCCGGCGAGCGCCGTCACGTACCCGTTCTTTTTCCAGGGAATGCGCATAAGCGGCAGGCAGATGAGGCAGGCGGCAAACTGCCAGATATCCTTGGGCAGCCCCCAGATCAGCCGAAAAGCCAATCCCGCCGCCAGGCCCAGCCCGGCCCCTGCCGGGGTGACGCCGCATCTGAGCAGCGCCGCCAGGCAGCAGATGGCGTAAGGCGAGGGTACATAGAAGCATTGCGCCAGACTCAGCAGAAAGAATGCGATTGCCATGGGCAGCCTGCGGATCAGCGCCTTTGCCGCCAGCCTGACCGAAGGCAGATGACGCCTTACCTGTGCTGCCCATCCCGGTCGTTTGACCTCCGAATACGCTTCCACCCCTGATTCCCCCATTTTCCAAACCGATTGATACGTTCATTATAGGAGATGGATGGTTTCTTTCCGTCGTTTCAGAGCGCGGAGAATGTCGATCCTGCATATCATGCTTTTCATTTTGGGCGATCTCATGTATAATGAATGAGAATCCATCGGAAAGAGGCGGGGCGGATGCATATCGCGGAGCTGTCCAAGGAGCAGTTTTCGGGCTACGAGGTGGTATTTTCCTACGTGAGCACTGCGTATTACGACCTGCGGATGCGGAGCAGCGAAAACGTCTTTTCCCTGGAGCTGGTGCGCACCCCCTGCGCGCCTGTGCACAAGGAATTTACGGATCAGCTCTTCGCCGCCCATTGGGACGATCCCAAGGCCTACGGCCTCTGGGACGGAAAGGAGCTTCGGGCCATCCTGGAGGTCACTCCCGAAAACTGGAACAACCGCCTGAGGGTCACCAATCTCTGCGTGCAGGAGGGCTTTCGCCGCCGGGGCTACGGAACATTGCTCATGACCCGGGCCAAGGAGATCGCCCGGGCCCAGCGCCGCCGGGCGCTGATCCTGGAGACTCAAAGCTGCAATACCGCCGCCATTGCTTTTTACCTGTCCCAGGGCCTGACGCTGATGGGCTTAAACGCCTGCGAATACCAAAATGACGACGTGCAGCGCCATGAGGTCCGCTTGGAGCTGGGCTGTTTATTTGAATCAAACTGATAAGGACGCTGATATCCTATGGAGTTTTTCGCTACGGCTGCCTTTGGGCTGGAGGGGCTGGTGAAGCGGGAGCTTGCCAAGATGGGCCTTGACGGCAAAGCCGAAAACGGCGGGGCCCGGTTTTCCGCCGATCCCGCCCAGGCGTTCAGCGCCAATCTGTGGCTCCGCACGGCGGATCGGGTCCTGCTCATCGCGGGGGAAGGCCGGGCCGTTACCTTTGAGGAGCTTTTTCAGCTTGTCTTCAACCTCCCCTGGGAAAACTACCTGCCCGCAAACGCCCGCTTCCCCGTCAGCGGCAAATGCGCCCGCAGCCAGCTCATGAGCGTCCGGGACTGCCAGGCCATCGTGAAAAAGGCCATCGTGGAGCGGTTGAAGAAAAAATATCATACCGCCTGGTTCCCGGAGGACGGGACGGAATACAAAATCGACGTATCCATTCATCAGGACGCGGTGCGTCTGACTTTGGATACCAGCGGCGCGGCGCTGAACAAGCGGGGTTACCGCACCTGGAACGGGGAAGCGCCTCTGCGGGAGACTCTTGCGGCGGCCCTTGCCATGCTGGCTCCCTGGGGACAGGATCAGCCTTTATACGACCCCTGCTGCGGCACGGGCACATTGCTTATCGAGGCCGCCTTCCTGCGCTCCCGCCGCGCTCCGGGGCTGAACCGCACCTTTGCGTGCGAGGCATGGCCTTTCTTTCCCGAAAAGGAAATGCGATGGCTGCGGAAGGAAGCGGAAGCGCGGTTCGATCCTGCGCTGATGGGAGAGATCGGCGGCGGGGATATCGATGAAAACGCCCTGGAGCTTTGCAAACGCCATATCAGGCAGGCCGGATTGGGCGGAAAAATCATCGTCCGCCGTCAGGACCTGCGGGATGCTGTGCTCCCCGGTCCCGCCCCCTGCTTCCTTTTGAACCCGCCCTACGGGGAAAGGCTCGGCGACCGCCGGGCCTGCGAAAGCCTGTACCGGGATATCCGGGGGCTGTATGACCGGCATCCCGGCTGCCGTATGGGGGTGCTCACCGCCCATACGGGCTTTGAACGCTGCTTCGGCAAACGGGCCATGCAAAAAAGACGGCTGTATAACGGTCGTCTTGAATGCGAATATTTAGTCTATTAGTCACGTGGGAAGACCATAGATCCGGCAGGCGTTTTCCCAGGTGATCCGGGCCATTTCCTCTTCCGGCAGCCCCCGCAGGGCTGCCAGTTTTTTCAGCGTCCATACCACGTTGGCAGGCTCGTTGCGCCGTCCCCGCAGGGGCTCCGGGGCAAGGTAAGGGCTGTCCGTTTCCACCAGCAGCCGATCCAACGGCGCCGCCTGGGCAGCCGCCCAGAGATTCGGCGCTTTCTTGAAGGTCAAAGGCCCGGCAAAGGAAATATAAAAGCCCATCTTCACATATTCCTTCGCCGTTTCCGCGCTGCCGGAAAAGCAATGGATGATGCCCCGGGGCAGCTTTTTCCGGGCCCTGAAATAATCGATCATTTCCCCGTGAGCGTCCCGGATGTGGAAGATCACGGGCTGATCCGTTTTCAGCGCCAGCCCGATTTGCTCATCCATCACTTTTCTTTGGATGTCCCGGGGCGAAAGATCATAGTAAAAATCCAGCCCGATCTCCCCCAGGGCCACCGCCTTATCCGTTTGAAGCAGGGCTTCTAAGCGATCCAGATAATCCGAAGGCGCGTCCTTGGCCTCGTGGGGGTGGATGCCCGCCGCCGCCCAGACGCCTTCATGGGCGTCGGCGATCCGAATGCACTTTTCGGAGCTTTTCAGGTCGCTGCCGACGCATACGCACCGAAGGACCCCGGCCTCCCGCATCCGCTGCCAGGCTTCCTCCCGATCCTCGCTGAATTTTTCATCGTCCAGATGGCAATGGGTGTCAAATACCTGCATGGCAAGCGCCTTTCCCTAAGCTTTTTTCATCGCCCGCTTCGCCAGCAGCAGCGCGCCGATGAGGCCGCTGTCCGGGTAGCAAAGGGGCGGCACGATCAAATCATCCAATTTCTCCGCAAATGGCAGATAGCCGTTGATGAGCCGGGCGGTCTCCTCCCGGATCAGGGGGAACAGCTTTTCCTGATGCATGACGCCGCCGCCCAAAATAATCTTTTGGGGCGATACGGTCATCAGCGCGGTCACGCACAGCTGGGCCAGGTAATGCGCCTCGATGCGCCAGCCGATGTGTTCCTCCGGCAGCTCCCGGGCGGGCACGTCCCAGCGCTTTTCCATGCTGGGGCCGCTGGCTAACCCCTCCAGGCAGCCCGGATGATAAGGACATACGCCCCGAGGCATGGGGTCCTCTTCGTGCGGGCGAAGGATCAGATGCCCCCATTCCGGGTGCATGAGGCCGTGCACCAGCTTGCCTTCGCAATAAACTCCCGCCCCGATGCCGGTGCCCACCGTCACATACACGCAGCAATTCAAGCCCTTCGCCGCGCCTGCCTCCGCTTCGCACAGCGCGGCGGCGTTCACGTCCGTATCCAAAGCGCAGGGGACGCCCAGCGCATCCCTGAGCTCGGGCAAAAGCGGGTAATTCCGCCAGGCAAGCTTGGGCGTCTGCGTGATCTGCCCGTAGGTCGGGGACGCGGCGTTCAGATCCAGCGGGCCGAAGGAGCCGATCCCCAGGGCGTCCAAGGGAAAGCCGCGGAAAAAAGCGATGATCTCCCCTGCCGTTTCTTTGGGCGACGCGGTGGGGATCGTTTTTCTTTCCAGGATGCGCATATCGCCGTCCGCAACCGCCATCACCATCTTGGTGCCGCCCGCTTCCAGCCCGCCAAACAGCATGCTCCCGTCCCCTTTCCTCACGAAAAAATGTCCGATACCCACGGCATCGGACACAGGAAAGCCCTTCGTTATTCAAACAGTTCCTTTTCCGCCTTCAGCACGTGCTGCTGATCCTCGATAAGGCGCAGGAACCGTTCCCGATAATCCCGGGCGGAGGCGCGCAGCATTTCCACTTCGCCTTCCAGCGCTTCCTTTTCATCCGCCAGGGCGCCGATGGATTCATCCGCCTTTTCCTTGGCTTCCGCCAGGATCTTTTCGGCCTCTTCCTTGGCCTCGGCTACCGTATCGTCATACATCTTCTGGGCCCGGGCCAGCAGCTTCTGCGCGCCTTCGCTCACATCCTCAGCCGCCTTTTCCGCCTTCTTTTCCACCGGCGCTTCCACAGGCTTTTCAACCTTCAGGGGCGCGGGGATGGGGGTAGGCACGGCGCTGGGCGCGGGCACGGAAGTGGGGGTATAAACGGCGTTCCTGCCGCTTTGAGCCTGGCTCAGCCGCTGACTGAGGCTGGCAATCTCCTCCTGCATCGCTACCATTTCATCGCAGATTTCGTCCAGGAATTCATCCACCTCAACGGGATCGTAGCCCCGCATTTTGGTTTTGAATTCTTTTTCCTCAATCATCGCAACTGTGATCGCCATGGTTCTTTTCTCCTCTCTCGGGTTCAATGGTTTTTTCAGGCAAAGAAGTTCAGGATCATCCTGGCGATCCAGCACAGGATCACGCAGGCCAGGGGGCCGATGTCGATTTTATACTGCCGGTCGGGCAGGATCTTGGCGGCTACGTTGTTGCCGATCTTGATGCCCGGCTCGCAGATCTTCGTCAGCGTAGCCATCCAGGGCCGCTGGGTATCGGTGACGTAGGGCAGGGCGAAATGCACGAGCTGCAAAATCGCGTACAGGCCAAGCAGAGAGCGCAGCGTATGGATCAGGAAAGACATGGATCATTTCTCCTTTCATCGGGCCGCGGGAAGCTTTTTACTGCTCCAGGGCGGCTGTTTCATCCGGGGCATATCCGTAACCCGCAGGCTGGGCGGCAAAGGCAGGGGACGCGGCGGCCTGGGGAGCGGGGCGGGAATAGAAGGGCTGTATGGGCTCCTGAGGTACGGCGGTGCGGGGCGCGAAGCGCTGCTGCTGGGCAGGCGGCATAAAGGGGGTTTGCTGCTGCTGATAGCCGATGCCTGGGGCCGATTGCTGCTGGGGAGCATAGCCTGCTTGCTGATACGCCCGCGGCTGGGGCTGCCGGGCCGGTGCGCCGTTCATCTGATTGGTGGTCTGATCCGCATAGACCGCCATGCTCTGGGGCGCCAGCAGATATACGCCGTAGCGGGAAACCTTGGTAATGGTGGCGGTAAGGGAATAGCAGGCGCCGCTCAGGGTATCCACCAGGCGGCGCATTTCCGCCGGGTCCCCCACGTTTTCCAGCACGATCAATACGGCGTCGCCGTTGCGAAGCAGGGTAATGGCGCTGCGGCAGTCCCCCATGCCCCGGGCGTTGATGATCCGGGCGGAATGAAGGGCGCCGTTTGGCTGCGCCTCGGGGGCGGGCTGCTCCGGGGTCTGGCCCTGGGCGGCCTGGTAAGCGTTGAAATCCACCACGTTATCCTGATTCTGATGGGCCCACATCCGGCGGTTCCGGGGCTGCTGAGCCGCGGGCTGCTCCGTCGGCTGCTGCTGTTGGGGAGCGGGCTGCTGATACACCACCTGCTGAGGCTGGGCCGGGGCCTGATAAGCCGGGGCGGGCTGGCTGTATGCCGCCTGATACTGCGGCTGCTGATACTGAGCCTGATACGGCTGCTGGGCAGGCTGCTGGGCAGCGTACTCCATGGGCGGCTCGTAGGCGGGGGCGGAAGGGAGACGCTCCTCCTCCCCGTCAAAAAAGAAATTATTATATACGGATTTTACCTTGTTCCGCAGATTTTCGAACAGCGCGTTCACCGCCATGCCTGTATCCTCCGTCCTTCACCGAAATATTGCCGATCCCACCCGCACCATGGTGGCGCCGCAGCGGGCAGCCAAATCATAATCCTGGGACATGCCCATGGAAAGCTCCGTCATGTCCGTTCCCGGGATGGCTTCCTCCCGGCACCGATCCAGCAGCTTCCGCATCCGGGTAAAATAATCGGTCAATTCTTCCCTTGGGGCTCCCAGGGGCATGATCGCCATGAGGCCCTTCAGCTCCATGCCCTCCATCCGGGCGCATTCCCGCAGGAAGGGAAATAAATCTTCCTCCGCGATTCCGCCCTTCTGGGGCTCCCTGGCAATGTTGACCTCCGCCAGCACCGGCATCCGCCGGTTGGCCTTTCCCGCCTGCCGGTCGATCTCCTTCGCCAGGGGAATGCTGTCCAGGGAGTGAATCATGCATACATCTTTTATTATATATTTAACTTTGTTCGTTTGCAACCGTCCGATGAGGTGAATCGAAAAATTTTCCCCAAGATATGGTATTTTCTCCCGCAGGGCCTGCACCCGGTTTTCGCCGATTTCGGTAACGCCCAGGTCCTTGAGGGGCAAAATTTCCTCCACCGTGGAATATTTGGTAACGGCGATCAGCCGGGGAGCGCGTCCCCAGGGGGCGCTTTCCCTGTCCAGTGTTTCCCGGATGGCGGCGATTCTTTCTGCAAGCATGGCTTATCCTCACTCAAAAGCTTTAGAACAGGCGCACCGGCACTCCGTCGTAGAGCACCCCGGCGTTATCGGGGATCACGTAGGCGGAGGTGCCGTCGTCGCTGACGACTTCCACCCCCGTCCAGTATTCGCCGCCCTCCGTCGCCATGACGACGCCCTTTCGTCCGTTCTGGATGAAGATGGCCCGGGAGGGCACCAGCAGCGTATTCACGCTTTCACCCAGCTGCACCTGGCAGGAGCGCATGTACAAAACATTGGGCAGCGCGTCGGTATTATTTACCATCAGCCGCACCAGCAGCTCTCCCCCGGATCGGGTGAAGGAATCCACCGTGGCCTCCACCTCGATGTTATCGAAGCTTTCGATCAGAAGCTTATAGCTCCTGCCGTCCACCGGGGTCCAGTCCCGCTCATTGCAAAGCATCAGCACCGCCCAGGGCTCCTTCCGCACCATGCGGTAAATATCCGTCATGCTGCGGGAGGCGGCCTCCCCGGGGCTGGGCGCCTGCCCGTTGTACATATTCCGCACCTGGGCGGGGGAAAAATCGGCGTAGGTCAGCATGTTCAGGCCCTTCTCAAAGCCGTCGGTATAAAAGCTCACCAGCCCGTCCGCCGCGGCGGCGTATTGCTTGGTCCAGGTGGAGATGCGCTGCAATTGCCCGTTTTCATCGTCATACAGCCTGCCCAGCTTCTGATCGTCCGGGTACTTTTGCTTCATGTAAATCTGCTGATCCTGCATAGCCTGGGAAAGCAGCGTCTCCTGGCGGCTGAAATTGCCCTGCGCGCCGTGCACCAATTGCTGCACCTCCAGGGCCCGGGCCCGCACGTTTGTCATCAGCGTCAGCAGCTGGGTATCCGAGGAGGCCCCGGCGATCAGCACCTTATGGTATTCCTTGATCTGGTTGCGGTAGTTTTGCAGCGTGGTCCATTCCTTGGCGTTGAAGCCCGCCTTGTAAATGGTGGCGATGATATTGCCCCGGGTGACGGTTTCCCCTTCCTCCGCCACGAAATCGATCTGGGATACGCTGTCCTCCGCATAGACGGTTTCGCTGCGGACGATCACGGCGTCGCCGGTGTAGCGGGCGCTCATGGAGCCGGAGCGCACGTAGCCATAGGATACCTGCCCCGGCGACAGCATGCGGAACACCGCGAAGCCGGCAAAGGCCAGCACCGCCAGGATGAGAACGATATAAACGCCCCTGTTCTGCCGCTTCCGCGCCCGGGGCAGGCCGGTGCTGGGCGGTGCGTAGGCGATCTGCGGCGCCGCCTGGGCCCCCTGCTGACGGGGCTGAGGCGTCTGGGGATTTTCCTGCTGCTGCGGCGGATAATAATATGCGGGGGCCTGAGGGGGCTCGGAATACAGCTGGGCGGGCGGCGGCACCTGGCCCGGCATCTGATAGCCGGAAGCGCCCTGATTGGGCAGGGGCCGCTGCACCCATTGCTCGTCCTGAGCCGGGGGCTGATAGCCGGAATAACCGTTGTTCTGGTCCTGAGGGGGCTGCTGCATGGCTTCCTCCGAATACTAAAAAGGTAACTTAGTTTAATTCTTGATAAGCTGCGAAAAATCCTGCTTTTTGGGGAATAAAGAAGATTTTTCAGCTGGCGCTGCGGTAGGCGTCGATTACGTCGCTGCGGCGGGACAGCTTCAGCAGCAGCCCGTCCAATTGCTCCCTGCTCTTAACCTGCAGGGTGGTAATGATGGTGCAGGTCTTGTTTTTGTTGATTTTGACCGAGATCGCCGAAAGCGGCACGCCCTGATCCTCGATGTAATTGGTCAGCTCGCCCAGCAGGGAGGAATGATCGTAGCAGATGATATGGATATTGGCGCTGAAGGTGCCCACGTCTTCGTCGGCCCAGGATACGGGCACGGAGCGCTCCGGCTCGTTATGCAGGGCGTTCACGCAGTCCGCCTTGTGCACCGTCACCCCCCGGCCTCTCGTCACATAGCCCACGATATCATCTCCGGGCACGGGATTGCAGCACCGGGCAAAGCGCACCAGCATCCCCGCCTCCCCATGCACGTAAATGCCCTGGGTGGGCTTTCCCTGGGGCTGCTGGACGGGGGCTTCGCCGACAGGAGGCAACGCCTTGGGGGCCTGGGGCTCATCGTGCTTCTGCTTTTCATCTATGAGCCGGGAGAGCACATACACCGCCGCGATGCCGCCGTAGCCGATGGCGCCGTAGATATCGTCCAATTCCTGGAACATGTACTTGCGAAGCAGGGGCTCGTAATACTCCGGCTTGGTGTAATCCCCCAGCTTCACGCCCCGGCGCTTGGCCTCGTGCTCCAGCATTTCGCGGCCCTTCTGCACGTTTTCGCCCCGCAGCTCCCGCTTGAAAAACTGGCGGATCTTCGCCTTTGCCTGCTGGGTCTTGACGATCTTGAGCCAGTCCATGCTGGGGCCCTTGGAGGCGGCGGAGGTAAGGATCTCCACCCGGTCTCCCGTTTCCAGTTGGGTGTCCAGGGTCACCATTTTGCCGTTGATCCGGGCCCCTACGCAGGAGTTGCCCACCTGGGAATGAATGCGGTAGGCAAAATCCAGGGGCGTGGCCCCCCGCTGCATGGAAATGATATCCCCCTTGGGCGTAAAGAGGAATACCTCCTCGGAAAACAGATCCGTTTTCAGGCTGTCGATGAATTCGTGGCTGTCCCGGGTTTCCGACTGCCAATCCAGGATCTGCCGCAGCCAGTAGAGCTTCTGATCCAGCCCGCCGTCCTTGTTCCCGCCCTCCTTGTAGCGCCAATGGGCGGCGATGCCGTACTCGGCGACGCGGTGCATTTCCCACGTGCGGATCTGGATTTCAAAGGGAAAGGGGATCTTCCGCCCGCCAACCACCGTGGTATGCAGAGATTGATACATGTTGGCCTTGGGCACCGAAATATAATCCTTGAACCGGCCCGGCACCTGGTTCCACAGCGTGTGGGCGATGCCCAGCACCGTGTAGCATTCCGGGATGGTATCCACGATGACCCGAATGGCGATCAGATCGTAAATCTGATCGAAGGGCTTATTCTGGATCACCATTTTGCGGTAGATGGAATAGAGATGCTTAGGCCGCCCGTCGATATCGTAATGCAGCCCCGCCTCGTTAAGCTTCTGGGATAGTTCGTTGATTACCAGCTTGATATTTTCTTCCCGTTCCGCCCGCTTCATGCCCACCTTCCGGGCCACGTCCTGATACCCCTCCGGGTCGATGTAGCGAAGAGACAGATCCTCCAGTTCCTGCTTGATGGCATACACGCCCAGGCGGTGAGCAATGGGGGCGTAAATATCCAGCGTTTCCCGGGCGATGGGCACCTGGCGCTCAGCGCTCTGGAATTTCAGCGTGCGCATGTTGTGCAGCCGATCCGCCAGCTTGATGAGCACCACCCGGATATCCTTGCTCATGGCTAAGATCATTTTGCGGAGGGATTCGGCCTGCTGCTCCTCCCGGTCGGCAAAATCCAGCTTGCTCAGCTTCGTTACCCCATCCACAAGCCTGGCTATTTCCTCGCCGAATTCCCGCTGGATGGTATCCACCGTTACGCGCTCCACGTCCTCCACCGTATCGTGGAGCAGGGCGGCGGCGATGGTGGGCGGATCGATCATCAGCTCCGTGAGGATGCTGGCGACGGTCATGGGATGCACGATATACGGGTCCCCGTTCTTGCGCACCTGCCCGGCGTGGGCCTGCTCGGCAAAATGATAGGCTTTGGCGATGAGCTCGCCGCTTTTCGGGTCCGTCGTGTATTTTTCCACCCGGGATTTCATTTCATCCAGCGTCATGGTTTCATAGGCGGTATAAGCCATTCCAGTTCCTCCTTCGCCTGACGGCACAGGCGGTAAAGCGCGCTTTCCTCCGGCCCCCGGCGCACCATGGGCCGCACATCCACGAAAAAGGGACGCAGGCGCAGATCAATGAGATCGATTTGGTTCAAAACCCTGAGGGCGAAGGCCCCCTGGGCCATCGTCAATCCGCTTTGAGCCGCCCAGGCCTGCATATCCCGGGGCAGCCCCGCTTTCAGCAGCGCATAGCACCTCCGCAGCCCGTCCACGGGCACGAACATGGCTTTCAGCATCTGCCCGGCGGGGAGGCTCCTGGCAAGGGCTCTGATTTCCGCCTTGGGGCAGGCCGCCCGGTAACCGTCCCCTTCCCCCAGGTCCCCGTCGCACAGCACCACCCGGCGGTAAGCGGGGCTGATCCTTTCCGCGTTTCCGTACAGCAGCACCGTATGGAAAGCCCGGGGATCCTGCGCCTTGTCCAGGCAAAAATCCGCGTCGGGAAACGCTTTGCGCATCCTCAGCGCTGTTTCCAGGCATCGGCAAAGGAGCAGCGTACCCTGGGCGCCCGCCATCCAGGAAGCCACATCCTCTTCCTGCATAAGGGGCGTCTCGGCAAAGCCTGTCAGCGTTTCGGAAAGGAAGCTGAGGCATTCCCGCCAGGCGTCCTTAGCCATCCCCTCCGGCATGGGCTGCAGGGCGCTCAGGCGGCATTCCGCCGTCACCTTTCCCCGGAATTCGTTCAGCACCGGGGTCATCACCATCCGGCAGGGGCCCTGGACGGCGTCCTTCTGATCCCCTGCCCCGAAAAAGATGCCGCTGCGCACCGCCGCGCCCTGCTGAAAGGCGCATTTCAGGTGTTTCCCCTCCGCCCCCACCGGGATCAGGGACAGGGCCTCCGCACCCTGGCATAAAAAGCGCGGGGCCGGATTGCCGACGCCGAAGGGCTCCAGGCGGCCGAGCCACCTGACCGCGTCCTCCGTCACGTCCTGAAGGGTCATTTCCCCGTCGCAAAGCATCTGCGGCGCAAGGGCCGTACCGCCCGTCTGCTCCTCCACGGCGAGGGACAGGCGCCGGGTAAATTCCGATACCTTCTCCCTTTTGATCGTCAGCCCGGCGGCCTGCTTATGCCCCCCGAAACGGTCGAAGAGATCGGCGCATTGGCTCAGGGCCCTGTGGATGTCGATATCCCCGGCGCTGCGGGCGCTGCCGACGCAGGTGTCTCCGTCGCAGGCCAGGGCTACCGTGGGGTACCAGTACCTTTCGGCGATGCGTCCCGCCGCCAGGCCCACCACCCCGCTGTTCCACTTCTCTCCCAGCACCACGATGGCCTTGGTTTCCGTCAGGTCCATTTGCTCCACCTGACGCAGAGCCTCCTCCAAAACCAGCGTTTCCTGCCGCCTTCGCTCCTGGTTCAGGCTTTCCGTTTTCAAGGCCAATTCCTCGGCCCTCGCCATGTCCCTGGTCAAAAGCAGCTCCAGGGCGATATGAGCGCTTTCCATCCGCCCGCAGGCGTTCATCCGGGGCGCCAGCTGGAAGGCTACCTGATCGCTGCTGACCGATCCGTAAATCCCCGCCCGGTTCATCAGGGCCTTCAGCCCCGGGCGATGGGTAGCGGATAATTTTTCCAGCCCCAGCTTCACCAGCGCCCGGTTTTCCCCCGTCAGGGATACCATGTCCGCCACCGTCGCCAGGGCCGCCAGCTCCATGATCCCCATGGCCTCCGGCCCCAGCAGCGCCTGGGACAGCTTGAACGCCACCCCCGCCCCGCACAGATACGGAAAGGGATAATCCCCAAGCAATGGCGTTATCACCGCGTGGGCTTCGGGCAGCGCTTCCAGGTGGCGATGGTGGTCGGTGATGATCACGGTCATGCCCAATTCCCGGGCAAGGGCCGTTTCTTCGATGCCTGTGATGCCGCAGTCCACCGTCACCAGCACCTGATGCTCCTTCGCCAGCTTGCGGACGGCCTCCGTATTCAGGCCGTAGCCTTCCTGATGCCGGTCCGGCAGATACACGTCCGCAGGAATGCCGAAAGCGGAAAATGCCTCCCGCAAAATGGCGGCGGCGCAGACCCCGTCCACGTCGTAATCGCCGTAAATCACGGCCCGCTGCCCCATAGCCTTTGCCTCCTCCAGGATCTCCGCAGCCTTTCGCATATCGTGGAGGAGCAGGGGATCGTGAAGCTGGTGAAGGCTCGGGTTCAGGAACGCATCCGCCGCGTCCTCGGTATCCACGCCGCGCTGAAACAGCACCCGGGACAGCCATTCCGGCATGCCCGGCAGCGGTTGATAATCAGCGCGCAGCGGCGCGGCCCCGATCCTCAGCATGAAAACCCTCCAGGTCAAAAAAAAGTAAAAAGAGGGTGCCGGCAATGCCCGGCACCCACCACGCTTTCCTTACTTCTTGCCAAACAGGGACGCTTTGCCCGTGATGGCGGTAAAACAGCCCAGGAACGCCCGCATCAGGCAGGCGGTGATGGCGCTGCCCGCTACGCCCGCAGCCAGGGCATACCCGGCGGCACGGGAGAAGGGGAAGATCATCAGGATCAACGCGATCAAAAGCACCGCGCCGTGGACGATCCACACGTTCTTGGCGGCGGCCCGGAAGCCGAACTTGACGGCCTGTTTGGGGGTGGAGCCTTCTTTGATCTGGGCGGCGACGGCGTCGGTCCGGGCCACGGCGGTATAAAGCGCCAGCAGCAGCCCCAGCAGGATCGCCACAAGACACCCCACCGTCAGCGCGATGACGGAAGCAGAGGGCACCACGATGGTGGCGACAAAGAACATCGTCAGCACCACGGCGCACCACACCGTCAGGAACCCGGAAAGGCCCGTGAGCTTGCCGGAAACGAGCAGATAAACCAGCCCGCATACCAGCAGGATCGCCGCGGCGATCAGGAAGATTGTCTTAACGGAAGCGGAGGTGGCGTCCACCGGGGTGACGGCGCCCTGGGTCAAATTCACATCCACCGCGCCGGTATCCAGCAGGAAGGCCATATTGACCCCGGTGTTGTAGCCGTTCTGGGTGGAGCCCATGGTGGCGGTGATGGTATCGCCGGAAACGGAAGCGTAAGTGGAAATGGATTCCCCGTCGCAGGTAATGGCGACGTAGGAGGCGCCGGAATTCGCCAGCTTTTCGGCCCCTTCCGCCGTGGTCTTCAGCACCAGGTTATAGCCATTGCGGGCGGAGTTCAGGGAAAGCTGGGCGTCGGCGATATCCTCTTCCGTCAGGATCGCTGTGCCGCCGGAGGTGAATTCAAACTGCCCCGGCATCACCGCCATGGAAAGCACGCTGGAAAGGCGGGAGGCATCCATGCTGCGAAGCTCGATGCGCACGGTGCCGTCCTTTTCGGATACGGCGGCGTCCGCTTCGTTCATTTTGCTGAGACGCTGACGGATCACCTGCACGGCGTCTGCCGTTTCCTGGCTGAGGTCCCCTTCGCTCCCCTCGGGCAGCGCGGCGGTATAATCATAAGCGTTGCCGCCGCCGAGCGCCCGGTTCAGCGGCAGGCTCTGAGGCCAGTTTTCACTGCTGACGGGCACCCAGGGCAGCAGCGTATTCATGCCGTTATCGCCCCAGCTGAGCCCGAAAACGGAAAGCCAGGATACAAAAACAGTCAGCGCCAGCAGAACAGCCAGGCAAATGATGCCTTTGCTCCCGGCGCTCATGGGGGTACGGTTCTTCGTGGACTTCGCCATCGTTCATCTCTTCCTCTCTGCGGTCAGACGCCCCATACGGGCGTCTCATATACCGTGCTATTATACTCTCAATGGGCAAAAGCGTCAAGCGTTTCCGTCACGCCCGGCATCCTTTTTCTGTTCCGTTTCCTCGATCCAATGGCGCCGGTTTTCCTCCCAGGTACGGTCGCTGATGATATACCGGGGGCGGCGCTTGGTTTCCATGTAGGTTTTGCCCACGTACTGCCCGATGACCCCCAGGCTGATGAGCTGGATGCCCCCCAGCAGGCACACGATGCAGACAGTAGAGGCCCAGCCGGCTACGGTGTGGCCCAGGATGGCCTCGATAACGGCCCAGACGGCGAAGATCACGCCGATGAGGCTGAATACCACCCCGATGCCCGTAATGATGGAAATGGGCTTCACCGACAGGCTGGTGATGCCGTTAAAGGCCAGGGCCAGCATTTTTCTTAAGGGATAGTGGCTTTCCCCCGCCAGGCGCTCCGCCCGTTCGTAATAAACCGTTGAATGCTTGAACCCCACCAGCGGGAACATGCCCCGAAGGAAAATATTCACTTCCTCAAAATCGGCAAAATGATTCAGCACCCTGCTGCTCACCAGCCGATAATCCGCGTGGTTGAAGACCACCTCCGCCCCCAGGGCGTTCATCAGCTTATAAAAGCCCTCGGCGGTAAAGCGTTTGAAAAAGGTATCCGTATCCCGTTTGGAGCGGACGCCATAAACGATCTCGCTGCCCTGCAGGTAAGCGTCCACCATCTCATCCATGGCGTTGATATCGTCCTGCCCGTCGCAGTCGATGGAAATGGTGATATCACACCTGTCCCGGGCCTCCATGAGCCCCGCCAGCACGGCGTTCTGATGGCCCCGGTTGCGGCTTTGGCAGATGCCGATATAGCGCTCATCCTGCTTCGCCAAATCCGAGATGATCTCCCAGGTCCGATCCCGGGAGCCGTCGTTGACGAATAAAACCCGGCTGTTTTCGCTGATCTTTCCCGCCTGCGCAAGGTCGCTGATCTTTTTCAGGAACATGGGCGCCGTCAGGGGCAGCACCTGCTCCTCGTTATAACAGGGAATCACGATCCATAAAATTGGCCTGGCCTCCATGCCTTTTCCTCCTTTACCGCCATTCCTCGCGCCACAGTTCCTTTTTCCTTGCCAGCATTTCATCCACCCGGGCGATATAGTGGCTCACGTCGCTTACGTTGGGGGCCCGTTCGATGCGGCCCCTGTTTGGGTCCACCCGTTTGCTGATGGCCCCGGCGCCGACAGCCATCACGTGGCCCGTTTCCTCCATCATATCCACGTTATACAGACATTCCCGGCCCGGCAGGGCATAGCCCACGTTTTCCAGGTTTCCCGCCATGTGCTTTTGCCGGTACAGGTAATAGGGCCGCATGCCCCGATCCGCCGCCTCCCGCCGTCCGGCATCCACCATGTCCCCCGCCATGTCCCCGTCCGGCAGCTGGGCCTCCCACAAGTGCAGAAGGCTGCTGCGCTTGATGGACAGGGTGTGCACCGTCAGGCTTTCCGGGGAAAGGGCCCGGCTCCAGGCAAGGGTCTCAAGAAACATCTCCAGGTTTTCTCCCGGCAGCCCGGCGATCAGATCCATGTTGATGTGGGCAAAGCCGGCCTCCCTCGCCAGGGCATAGGCCGCCTCCGTCTGGGCCCGGGTGTGCCGCCTGCCGATGCGCCGCAAGGTTTCATCGTGCATGGTCTGGGGGTTGATGGAAATGCGCCCGGCCCCCGCCTCCCGGATCACGGTCAGCTTTTCCCGGTCGATGGTATCGGGCCGCCCGGCCTCCACCGTCACCTCCAGGGCGTTTCGGATAAAGGGCCGGCAGGCGGAAAGCACCCGCCCCAGCTGCTCCGCGCTCAAAGCAGTGGGGGTGCCCCCGCCCATATAAAACGCCCGGGGCCGCAAGCCCTTTTCGGCGATCAGGGCCAGGGTGCCTTCGATTTCCCTCTCCAGGGCATTCACGTAGGGCGGCAATTCCTTTCCCTTCCCCACTTCCCCGCTCAAAAAGGAGCAGTAAGCGCAGCGGGATACGCAGAAAGGGATGCCCACATACAGGTCCGCGTCCAGGGCGGAGGGCTGGGGCAGGCCGGTCTGCACCTGTACGATTTCCCGAAGCAGCGCCGCCTTATCCTCCCGCACGTCAAAAAGCGCTTTCGTCTCCCCTTCCGCTTCCTCCAGCGTCAGTCCCCGGCCCATGGCCTCGTACAGAAGGCGGGTGGGCCGGATGCCCGTCAGGCTGCCCCAGGGCGGGGTGCGGCCCAGAGCCCGCTTCATGCCGTCGTACAGCGTTTGCTTGATGAGCCGCTTGTGATACCTTTTTTCCAGCAGCGGATCCGGCGATACGGGGGCTTCCCGGGTTTCATCCGCCCCAAAGGGGCCTTCGATCCGCACCCGGCAGGTCCTTAAGCCATTCGTCACGGCTTCCGTGTGGGTCACGGTCATCTCCCCGCCGGGCTCGTTCACCCGGCAGTCGATATTGCCAAGGAAGATCCGCGCCACGTCCGCCAGGTCGTTGGCAAAGCCGGGGGTGGGGGTCAGAAAGGATACGATCATAGAAAAAACTCCCGTTCCGCGTTCAGGGTGGTGGGTTCGCCGTGACCGGGAAGAACGATCCAGTTCTTTTCCAGCCGCAGCAAACGCTTGATGGACCGCATTTCATCCGCCATGCTGCCTCCGGGCAGATCGGTGCGCCCAAAGCCCCGGGCAAACAGCGTATCCCCCGAAAACAGCGCATCGCCGATCAGGTAGGCAACGCTGCCTTGGGTATGTCCCGGCAGGTGCATGACGGAAATATCCAGCCCCGCCAGATGCAGCTTCGTGCCTTCCTGCACATAATCCGTTGCCTTGGGCCGGGGCGCCGTATCCCCGATCATGCCTCCGGCGCTGAAGGCCGCGTCCTCCAGCATGATATCATCGGCGGGATGGATGTAAATGGGCACGCCGGGGAAATCCTTCAGGGCTCCCGTATGGTCGAAATGCCCGTGGGTCAAAAGAATGGCCCGGAGGGTCTTTCCATCCAGCGCGGCTTTGATCTTCTCTCCTTCCTCCGCCGGATCGATCGCCACAGCCTCGCCGCTTCCCTCCAGATACACAAGATAGCAATTGGTCTGCACCGGGCCCAGCACCAGGGTATCGATTTTCATGGCTGCTCCTTCTCAGAAAGTTTTCCGGCTGTCCAGCAGGATCGTCACCGGCCCGTCGTTGATGAGGTGCACCATCATGTGGGTGCGGAACACGCCGTTTTCCACCGGCACGCCCAGGCTCCTCATTTCCGCGCAGCAGGCTTCGTACAGCTCGTTGGCTCTTTCCGGCGCTTCCGCCCGGGTGAAGCCGGGGCGGTTCTGCCCCCGGACGTCCCCCAATAAGGTGAACTGGCTCACCGCCAGGATCCCGCCGCCCACGTCCTTCACCGACAGGTTCATTTTCTCTTTTTCATCCTCGAAAACGCGAAGCTTCACGATCTTGCCCGCCAGGTAAGCGGCGTCCTTTTCCGTATCCCCCGCTTCCACGCCGATCAGCGCGGCGATGCCCCGCCCGATGCGGCCAGTTTCCCTGCCGTCCACCGTCACATACGCTTCCGAAACCCGCTGCACCACGCACCGCATGCTTTATTCCTCCATGATCCCCGCGTTTTTCATGGCCGCTTCCGCTGCCCTTACGCCATCCACCGCAGCGCTCATGATGCCCCCGGCATAGCCCGCGCCTTCCCCACAGGGATACACGCCGCCCACGCTGCTTTCAAACCGCTGATCCCGCGTCACCCTCACCGGGCAGGAGGAGCGGCTCTCCACCGCCGTCAGCACCGCGTCGGGCAGGTAAAAGCCCTTCAATTGCCGGTCGAAGGCGCGGATGGCCCCCTGCAGGCCCTGATAGGCAAAGGAGGGCAGGATATCCCGAAAATCGGCGCAGGCAACGCCGGGGCGATAGGTGGGCGTCACGTCCCCCAGCTTCACGGTGGGCCTGCTTTGCATCAGGTCCTCCGCCCGCTGCACCGGGGCCCGGTAATCGCCTCCCCCCGCCCGGAAGGCCTTTTCCTCCCAGGCGCGCTGGAGGGCAAAGCCCGAAAGAGGATGATCGTCGCCAAAGTCCTGAGGCCGCACATCCACCAAAAGCGCTGCGTTGGCGTTCACTCCGTCCCGGGCAAAGGCGCTCATGCCGTTGACGCACAATCCCCCTTCCCGGCTGGCGGCGGGCACCACCGTGCCGCCGGGGCACATGCAGAAGGTATAGGCCCCCCGCCCGTCCGGCAGGCGGCAGGAAAGATGGTATTCCGCCGCGCCCAACGCCGGATGGCGGGCAAAGCCGCCGTACTGGCTGCGGTTGATGAGGGCTTGGGGATGCTCGATCCGGGCGCCTACGGAAAAGGGCTTCTGGATCATGTTCACCCCGGCGTAATAAAGCATCCGCTGGGTATCCGCCGCGCTGTGCCCGATGGCGAGGATCAAGCAGTCCGCGGGGAATTCCCTCTCTCCCTCAGGGCCGCGGCAGATTACCGCCTCCAGCGCGTTATGCCGCAGCCGGATTTCGGTCAGCTTCATGGAAAAGAAAATATCCCCGCCCAGCGCAGCGATCTCCTCCCGGATGGCTCTGACGACCTGGGGAAGCCGATCCGTGCCGATATGGGGCCGGGCCAGATAAAGGATTTCCTCCGGCGCGCCGTGGGCATGCAATTCATTCAATACGAATTGGCATCTCGGGTCCTTGATGCCCGTGGTCAGCTTCCCGTCGGAAAAGGCCCCCGCGCCGCCCTCGCCAAATTGAATGTTGCTTTCGGGGTCCAGCTTCCCCGTCTCCGCGAACACGGCTGCGGTTTTCTTTCGTTCCTCCACCCTTTGGCCCCGCTCCAGAACGATGGGGCGCAGCCCGGCCCGGGCCAGCGTCAGGGCGGCGAACATGCCCCCCGGGCCGAACCCGGCGATCACGGGCCGAAGCCCCCGGTACTCTCCCCTCACCGCCGGCGGCGCGTAGGGCGGCTGTACGGGGGAGGCGACGCCGGGCTTCAAGGCTTTGAGCAGCTTTTCTTCCCCTTTCAGGGCTACGTCCACCGCCATCACGAAATGCACGTTTCCCTTGTCCCGGGCGTCCACGCTTTTTTTGCCGATCCGCCAGGAGATCACCCGGCCCTCGTCCGCCTTGATCTTTTGCAGCGCGATCTTAAGCGGCGCGTCTGCGTCCGCGTCCAGGGGCACTTTCAGATTGCCAATTCGGATCATGCCGCGCCGCCTCCTTTCCGTAATCGAGAGTATTATAGCACGGGTATATGAGAAATTCAAACAGGAAAGGCCTTGTTTCCGTCCCCTCGGATATGATACAATAATGCCCGGGCTTTCCGGCCCTACGAAAGCGAGGAAATAACGCCATGGCAAAGCTGAACGGCCTCACCGCGGGGATGATTTCCCTGGGGTGCGTAAAAAACCGGGTGGATTCGGAGCAGATGCTGTCCCTGCTTCGGGACGCGGGGGTGCGCATCACCAAGGAGCCAAAGGACGCGGATATCCTGATCGTGAATACCTGCGGTTTTATCGCCCCCGCCAAGGAGGAATCCATCGACGCCATCCTGGAAATGGCGGAATACAAAAAAACGGGCCGGTGCAGATTGCTCTGCGTCACCGGCTGCCTGGCCCAGCGGTATAAGGACGATCTGCTCCGGGACATGCCGGAGATCGACTGCCTGCTGGGGGTGGCCCAGTACGCCCATTTGACCGAGCACCTTGAAAACGCCCTTTCCGGCAGCCGCCCGGCGGATACCGCCAGGTCCTCCGGCTTTTTTGAGTGCGGGCGCATCCTGACGACCCCGGCCTATTCCGCCTACGTCAAAACGGGCGACGGCTGCGACAACCGCTGCACCTACTGCGCCATCCCCCTGATCCGGGGCCCCTACCGTTCCCGGCCCATGAAGGATATTTTAGCGGAGATCAGGGCGCTTTCCGATCAGGGCGTGCGGGAGCATATTCTCATCGCCCAGGATACCACCCGATACGGCGCCGATATCGGTTCCTCCCTTGCCGAGCTTTTGAAGGAGGCCGCCGTCCTCCCCGGGGTTAAATGGCTGCGCAGCCTGTACATGTATCCCGATGAAACGGACATGGGCCTCCTGGAAACCATGGCGGCCCGGGAAAACATCTGCAAGTACCTGGATCTGCCCCTGCAGCATGCGTCGCCGGGATTGCTTAAGAAAATGAACCGGCGCGGCGCCGCAGAACACACGAAGGAAATGCTCGCCGCCGCCCGGGAAATGGGCTTCTGCCTGCGCACCACCTTCATCGTGGGCTTTCCCGGAGAAACGGAGGATGATTTTAAGCGTCTCCTGGATTTCACCGAGGAAACGGCCTTTGACCGCATGGGAGCCTTCGCCTATTCCCCGGAGGAGGATACCCCCGCCGCCGCCTTCCCCGATCAGGTGCCGGAGGAGGTCAAGCAGGAGCGCCTGGACCGTCTCATGGCCCTGCAGGCCCGCATCAGCCTCCGGCGCAATCAAAGCCGCCTGGGCAGCGTCCAAACGGTGCTGGTGACCGGGCACAACGGATTGCATTACACCGCCAGATCCCAATGGGAGGCGCCGGACGCGGACGGCGAGATCGCCCTGTTGAGCGATCAGCCGCTTCAGGAAGGGCAGTTCGTCCAGGCAAAGATCACCGGGGCGGATACCTACGACCTGACGGCAAAAGCACTTTAGACAAAGCAAAAGGCTGCTCGAAAGAGCAGCTCAGCGCATCGACAAAGTCGATGCGCTGCCATCGAAAGCCCGTTTAATGACTTTCCATGGCTTCGATCACCCGGCATGTTTCCACGCCGTAATAGCGAAAGCAGGCAAGGGCGGCTTCGTCCACGGCTTCCCCGCATATCAGGATGGGCACGCAGGGCGGGCAGCCCACATGAGCGTCCGCCAGCACGCGACCTGCGGCTTCCTCCGTCGGCACTTCCCTGGAGGGAAGCAGCGCGGCTTCCCGGATGGAAAGGACGCGCCTTGGCCTGGGCAGGGGCGGCGGGCCTTCTATGATCGGGGCTTTTGCCCGGATTTCCGTAAGCACCCGTTCCGCTGCGTCCAGTTCCCCGTCCGTCAGAGCCGGCGACAGCATCAGCGTCACAAAATCAGGGTCGGCAAACTCACATTCCATGCCGCGGGCGCGCAAAACGGCCTGCAGTTCATAGCCCGTATAGCCCAGGGCCTTGGGCATCAGGGTGATTTTGGCAGGCTCGTCTCCCGTGAGGCCAAAGCCGCAGGCTTTCAGCTTCTCCTTCATTCCCGCCGCCCGCGCCGCCAGGCGATTCAATGCCAATGGAAATTCCCCGTCCAAGCAGGCGTTGCAGGCATCCAGGGATTGCAGCGTGAGATAAGACGGGCTGGTGGAGGCGAACAGGGCCATGGCCTCCTCCGCCTGCTCGGCAAACAAGGAAGGGGCGCGCTTCCCAACGTGCAGGTATGCCCCGCCCGTCAGCACCGGCAGCGTTTTGTGGGCCGAATCGCAGCAAAGATCAGCTCCCAGCGTCATGGGGTGCCGATCCTCGGTCAAAAATTTCAGGTAAGCCCCGTGGGCGTTATCAACCAGCAAGGGCGTATCATGCCGCCTGCATACCGCCTGCAGGGCCCCGATATCCAGCATGTTCCCCAGATAATCCGGGCTGGTGACATATACCCCGGCGATGGGCTCCCCCAGCGCGTTCAGCTCGGATTCCAAAGCGTCGGGCGTGAGGCTGCAGGAAAGCATACTTTGGTCTTTTTCATCGAAAACCCACCGTATTTCGGCCCCGGTCAGGGCGGCGGCGGAAATCAGCGCCCGGTGCGCGTTCCGGCCCGCCAGGATCAGGGGCTGCCTGCCTGCCTGCCGGGCGTTCAAAAGCGCCAGGCAGATCATGGCCCGGATGCACAGGGAGGAGCCTTCGGTGGAATAGACCGTTTTCCCCGCGCCAAAGAGCCGGGCGGCATTTTCCTCGCTCCGGCGGATGATCCCCCGGGCGCGGTACAGTTCATCCGCCCCAACGATCTCGGTGATATCCCACGGTTCGCAGCCCAGGGGCCCTATCCCCTTATGGCCCGGCATATGCAGCCGGAGGCCCGCCTTCTCCCGGTAGGCCCGAACAAAATCACAGATCGGCGTATCCATCATGCTTCATCCAGCAGCCGGAAGGCCTCCAGCATGATGGCGCATTCCATGCGCTTGCGGAACAGCTCGCACCCGTAAGCATACACGCCCCGGACGGTGCCGGTGGCGTGGTAAGCGTTAGCGGCGCAGCCCCCGGAGCAATACAGTTTAGCCCAGCAATCCCGGCATTCGGGCCGGGCATATACGTTGCAGTCGGCAAATTCCTGCTGCACGGCGGGATTGGTTACGCCCTCCCATACGTTGCCCAGCCTGAATTGCTCTTCTCCCACGAACTGATGGCAGGGGTACAGATCGCCCCAGGGCGTCACCGCCATGTATTCCGTGCCGCTGCCGCAGCCGGAAATACGCTTATAAACGCAGGGCCCGCCCTTGAGATCGATCATGTAATGATAGAAGGTAAAGGGCCTGCCCTCCTTCCGGCGTTTTTTCATCAGCTCCGCCAGCTCCTCATACTGCCGAAGCACCGTGGGCAGATCTTCCTTTGTCAGGGCGTTTTCATCCCCGGGAGCGCAGACCACCGGCTCCATGCTCAGCTCCGTAAAGCCCAGGTCCAGCATGGCCTGGATATCCTGGAGAAAATCAGGATTCTGGTGGGTAAAGGTGCCCCGCATGTAATAGTTTTTCCCGCCCCGGGCCCGCACCAAGCGCTGGAACTTGGGCACGATCCGATCCCAGCTGCCCTTCCCCGCGTAGTCCACCCGGAACCGATCGTGCACTTCTTTCCGTCCGTCCAGGGATAAGACCACGTTGCTGCATTCCCGGTTTGCAAAATCGATCACGTCGTCGTCGATGAGCACCCCGTTGGTGGTGAGAGTAAAGCGGAAATTCTTGTTATGCTGCTTTTCGATGCTCCGGGCATAGGCCACCAGACGCTTCACCACGTCGAAATTCATCAGCGGCTCCCCGCCGAAAAAATCCACCTCCAGGTTGTGCCGATTCCCGGAATGGGCGATGAGAAAATCCAGGGCCTGCTTTCCCACTTCAAACGTCATCAGCGCCCGATCCCCGTGGTATTTCCCCTGGCTGGCAAAGCAGTAGGCGCAGTTCAGGTTGCAGGTGTGGGCCACGTGGAGGCATAGCGCCTTCACGATCCCGGCGCTGCGGCTTTTCAGCTCGCCCGCCAGGGGTTCGAAGGTATCCGGGGCGAAAAGCTGCCCGTTTTCTTTCAGCGCCGTCACCTGGTCGTAGCATTCGGCGATGTCCTTTTCCGTCACGCCCTCCTGATCGCAAAAACGGGCGCCCAAAGCACGGATGATCTCATCCCGGGGCATGTCCTCGTACAGGCCGATGAGCTCGTAGGCGATCTCATCCACCGCGTGAACGCTGCCCGAGCAGGTATCCACCACCATGTTCATGCCGCCCAATTGATACCGATGAATCATGCGTCAATCCCCTTATCATAGAAAATGCCGCCTGCGGGCGGCATTCTGGCGCAGAAGCAGGATTATTTGTTTTCCTGCTGAGCCTTGTTTTCGCACTGCTGATTGGCAATGCCGCAGCTGGTCTTGCAGGCAGACTGGCAAGAGGTCTGGCATTCGCCGCAGCCGCCGTTCTTGGCGCTTTCGCACAGGGTGCGGGCAGTCAAAGTCTGAATGTGTTTCATGGCAGAATCCTCCCAATGCATTCCAAATTCCCGTTTATTCTATCACAGGCGTCAGGATAAGTCAATCCGCGATGAAAAATATTCGTATGTTTTTCAATCTTTTGTGTAGGAAACTTTTGCAATTATCAATATCTTGTGTTATAATGAAATAAGTGGCTGCGGGAGGCTGGGCTTTCCCGGGCCGCCAGGCAATGAAAAACGAGGTGCTCTATGGCGCAGTCTTATAACGCTGGCAGTATCAAGATCCTGGAGGGGCTGGACGCGGTGCGCATGCGGCCCGGCATGTATATCGGCTCCACGGGCAGCCGGGGGCTGCATCATCTATTGTGGGAGATCGTGGATAACGCCATCGACGAGGCAATGGCCGGCTTCGCCACGGAGGTGGCGGTGACGCTGCACAAGGACGGCTCCGCCTCCGTGTGGGATAACGGGCGGGGCATGCCGGTGGATAATCACCCGGTGCTGGGGGTGCCGGGGGTGGAGGTGATCTTCACCCGCCTGCACGCCGGCGGCAAATTCGGCAATGATAATTATGCCTACTCAGGCGGTTTGCACGGCGTGGGCGCGTCGGTGGTGAACGCCCTGAGCAAATGGCTCACCGTGGATATCTTCCGGGATTGGAGCCATTACGCCCAGCGGTATGAAAACTGGTTCGACCCCAAGGAAAAGAAATGGAAGGCGGGCCACCCGGTGACGGGCCTGGAAAAGCTGGGCAACACCCGGAAGCGGGGCACCCTGGTCCGTTTCCTGCCGGATGATACGGTGTTTGAGGAAACGGTGTTCAGCGGCGATACGGTGCGCCGCCGCCTGCGGGAATTGGCTTACCTCAATAAGGGGCTCAACATCTCCTTTACCGATGAGCGCACCAAGGAAGAAGGCAAGGCCTGGGCCGAGTACTGCTTCGCCGGGGGCATCGTGGATTACGTGAAATTCCTGAATCGGGATAAAACGCCCCTCCACGACGAGCCCATCTATTTTGAAGGCAAGAAGGACGATATTCTCTGCGCCGCCGCCATCCAATACACCGACGGCTACACCGAATCCGTCTTTTCCTATGTGAACAACATCCCCACCGGCGAGGGCGGCACCCACGAAATGGGCTTTCGGGCCGCCATGACAAAATCCCTGAACGATTACGCCCGGAAGATCGGCGCCCTGAAGGAAAAGGATAACAACCTCTCCGGCGAGGATTTCCGGGAGGGGATCACGGTGGTGCTCACCACCATGGTGAAAAACCCCCAGTTCGAGGGCCAGACCAAAGGCCGCCTGGGGAACACCGAGGTGCGCCCGGCGGTGGAGGCCATCGTCAGCGAACGGCTGTATGAATTCCTGGAAAACCTGAAAAATCAGGACCTGTGCCAGAAAATCATCGAAAAGGCGGTCAAGAGCGCCAAGGTGCGGGAAGCCACCCGGAAAGCCCGGGACGTGGCCCGGGCCAAATCCCAGCTGGAGGCGACGCCCCTGGTGGGCAAGCTCAGCGCCTGCACGGGCCGCAAGGCCGTGGATAACGAGCTTTTCATCGTGGAGGGCGATTCCGCCGGCGGCAGCGCCAAGCAGGGCCGGGACCGGCGCTTCCAGGCCATATTGCCCCTTCGCGGCAAACCCCTGAACGTGGAAAAAAAGCGGCTGGACCAGGTGCTGGCAAACGATGAATTCCGTTCCATCATCACGGCCCTGGGCACCGGCATCGCGGAGGACTTCGATCTATCCTCCCTCAAATACCATAAGGTCATCATCCTGGCGGACGCGGATCAGGACGGGGCCCACATCCGCTCCATCCTGCTCACCTTCTTTTTCCGCTACATGCGGGACCTGGTGGCGGACGGGCACGTATTCATCGGCATGCCGCCCCTATACGCCGTCAAAAAGAGCGGCGGCACCCAGTACGCCTATGACGATAAGGAGCTAAAGAAGGTCACCACGGGCCTCAAGGGCTACACCCTGCAGCGATACAAGGGCCTTGGCGAAATGAACCCTGAGCAGCTCTGGGAAACCACCATGGACCCCACCCACCGCAAGCTCATGCAGGTCACCATCGAGGACGCGGCGGAGGCCGATTCCCTCATCACCGTCCTCATGGGCGATAAGGTGGAGCCCCGGCGGGAATATATCATCGAGCATGCCGAATTCAACAAAGCCGATCACTTTGACGAGCACCTGAAGCGGGAAACGGAAACCGTATCCTGAGGCTCATTAACGGAGGAATCCACTTATGCCCAAGCAGCCCCCCGAACCTATCCAGCAGGAGATCATCCAAACGCCCCTGGAGGACGTGCTGCATCAATCCATGATGCCCTACGCGGAATACGTGATCCTGGAGCGGGCCATTCCCCGGGTGGAGGACGGCCTGAAGCCCGTGCAGCGGCGCATCCTCTTCACCATGCACGAACTGGGCCTGACGCCGGACAAGCCCCACCGCAAGTGCGCCCGCATCGTGGGCGACTGCCTGGGCAAATATCACCCCCACGGGGATACCAGCGTCTATGACGCCCTGACCCGCATGGCCCAGCCCTACTCCCTCCGGGGCGTCATGGTGGACGGGCACGGCAATTTCGGCTCCATCGACGGCGACAGCGCCGCCGCCATGCGTTATACCGAGGCCCGCATGGCCCCCCTGGCGCTGCAGATGCTGCGGGATATCGAAAAGGATACGGTGCCCTTCCGCCTGAATTTTGACGATACCCTGAAGGAGCCCGATCTGCTCCCCGCCCGGTTCCCCAATCTCCTGGTAAACGGCGCCAGCGGCATCGCCGTGGGCCTTGCCACCAATATCCCACCCCATAACCTGAGGGAGGTAACGGAAGCGGTCTGCATGCAGATCGATAACGAGGATGTTTCCCTGGATCAGCTCATGGGCGCCGTGCCGGGGCCGGACTTCCCCACCGGCGGCATCCTGCTGGATACCCCGGAGATCCGCGCCGCCTACGAAACGGGCCGGGGCAAATTGACTGTCCGGGCCAAGGTGGAGATAGAGCCGGGGCCCTCCGGGCGCACCCTGCTCGTCATTACCGAGGTGCCATATGGCGTGGCGAAAGCCCAGATGCTGGAAAAAATCCTGAAGCTCAGCGAGGAAAAGAAGGCCCAGTTGGGCTGCATCCACGATATCCGGGACGAAAGCGACCGCACGGGGCTGCGGGCCGTGATCGAGCTGAAAAAAGAAGCCAATCCCCAGAAGGTGCTGGCTTATCTGTACAAATACAGCGATCTGCAGGTCACCTTCGGGGTGAACATGGTAGCGGTGGCGGCTGGCAAGCCGGTGCTGATGGGGCTCAAAACGGTGCTTTCCCATTTCATCCGCCATCAGAAGGACGTGGTGACCCGCCGCACCCAATACGAACTGGAGCAGGCCAAGGCCCGGGCCCACATCCTGGAGGGGCTCATCGTTGCCGTGGATAACCTGGACGAGGTCATTGCCCTGATCCGGGCCAGCAAGAACGGCAAAGAAGCCAAGCAAAGGCTGATGGAGCGCTTCGGCTTTACCGACGTGCAGGCCCAGGCCATCCTGGATCTGCGCCTCCAGCGCCTCACCGGCCTGGAGATCGAAGCCCTGCGGAAGGAATACGCCGATATCCTCAAGCTCATCGATACCCTGGAAGGCATCCTGAAAAGCGAAAAGAAGCTGCTCACCGTCATCAAAAAGGAGCTGCGGGAAATCGCCGATCAGTACGGCGATGACCGCCGTACCCAGATCGTGAAGGAAGAGGAGGACGATACGCCCCCCATCGTGGAGGAAGCGCCCCTGCCGGAGGAGGCGGTGGTGTTCCTTACCCGGGGCGGGCAATTGCGCCGCATGGCTCCCCGGTACTTTGAAAAGCAGGATATGCCGGAAAAGGAAGGGGATATGGCCCGGTGGCTGTTCCACACCCAATCCGATCATACCCTCTATTTCTTCACCGACCGGGGCAACTGCTATCCCCTGTCGGTAGGCGCGCTGAACGAGGTGAACAAGCCAAAGGATCGGGGCGGCGCGCTGAGCAGCGTGCTGGCGGGGCTGGAAACGGATGAAAAATGCGTGTCCCTCCTGCTCATCATGCCTGGCAGCCTGAACGCCATGGGCGACCTCATCTTCTTTACCAGACAGGGCCAGGTGAAGCGCACCAGCGCCGCGGAATACGACGTGCGCCGGTCCAAATTCGCCGCCGTGAACCTGAAGGGGGACGATCGGCTTCTGTGCGTCGTGCCGGCGGAGGAAGGGGACGATCTGCTCATGGTCTCCCGGAAGGGCATGTGCATCCGCTTCCCGCTGGATACGGTGCCCGAAATGGGCCGGGTCAGCGCCGGGGTGAAGGGCATGAAGCTGGATCAGGACGACGAGGTGATCCTGGCCTGCCCCATTGCCGTATCCGATCAGATCCTGCTTTTTACCGAACGGGGCTACGCCAAGCGGCTCACCGGCGCCCTGTTCGATCCCCAGGGCCGGGCCGGCAAGGGCGTCAAGTGCGTCTCCTTCAATAAATCCGGCTCCACCGGCACCTACGTTGCCGCCGCCGCCCGGATCACCGCCTCCCGGGCCTTCACCGTGCTGCAAAACGGCGGCGCCATGACCCCCATGATGTCCGATATGCTGCCGGTGCAGGACCTGGCGGACAAGGGCAAGCCCACCGTCATGGCGGTGCTGGACGACGTGGTGACCGATCTGATTTTGTAACAAAGCAAAACCCGGGGCCTGCCGTTGAAAGCAGCCCCGGGTTTTTGTTTGGGTTTTTTACTCCCCGCGGATAATATCATCTCTTAATCTGTAGATCGTGGCTCCCCGGCCTTTCTTGCAAAAGGCGTCCGCCCACCATTCGATCTTTTTCACCGCGTCGAACTGCACCTTGCCGTAACGGATGCCGTTTTTGCTTTGGCCCGCCATGTTGCTGTCCATCCAGTGCACGGAATCGGTCTCCGGGTCGTAATCGTCGATCATCACAGCGCTGTGGGCCCCCACGCCGTAGTAATACTCGGCGGACATCTGGAAATAATCGCCCCTTTCCACCTGCCGCATGAAATCCATGGCCTTTTCCATGTTTTCCGCCTTGGACAGGGAATCGTCATACAAAAACTGGGCGGCGATCACAAAGGGGTTCCCCTCCGCCGCGGGCACGTCCTGCCAGCAGTAGCCGTACTGCCGGGGCTTGCATTCCGCGGCGGGCAGATTGGCGGGCACGTACAGCTTGGCCTCCGGGTATTCCGCCAGGCGATAGCCGCCCGCGCTTTGGGAAAACACGTAAGTGGTAAAATTCTTGCACACGTAAATATCGCCGGCGTAGTGGGCCCGCTGCAGCTTGCCGTTGGCCTTTTCGTACAGCCCCCGGCCCGTTTCGATGATGGCGTCGATGAGGGCGTCCCGGGCCGCGTATTCCGTGTTTTCCGCTTCATCCATAGGCGCTTCCGCGGGGGCTTCCGTCACCGCGGCGGCAAAGCCCGCCGCCATGCTGATTTCTTCCTCTTCCTCCTCCGCCAGCGCCGTCAGGCACAGGCACAGCGCTGCCGCCAGGGCTGCGATCCGTTTGAGCATCTTCATGTCTGCCTCCCTTAGGACGCTGCGTTTGGGTCCTCCGCCGCCATTTGGATATCCTCCGCCGTCAGCCGCATCAGGGTTTCCCGGGTCAATTCCGTCTCCCCCCGGCTCAGGCGGTCCGCCTGGGCGGCGATGGCGCGCTCAAACAAGTTCCTGACGCCCCGGGCGTTGCCGAAGGCTTCCACATGCGCGCTTTCCCGCTCCAGGATCGCCCTGAGCGCCTCCTCCGCGTCCTCCGCAAGGGTATATCCGCTTTTTCCGCAGCGCATGCGGAAAATATCCTTCATTTCCTCCACTGTGTAATCCGGGAAATGCATGAAGCGGTTGAACCGGCTTTCCAGCCCCGGATTGGAATGAACGAATTCCTTCATCAGATCGGTATAGCCCGCCACGATCACCACCAGATCCTCCCGGTGATCCTCCATGGCCTTGAGCAGGGTATCCACCGCCTCCTGCCCGTAATCGGTGCCGCCCCTGGAGGTCAGGGCGTAGGCTTCGTCAATGAACAGCACGCCGCCCAAAGCCTTCTGGACGGCCTCCCCCGTTTTGATGGCGGTCTGCCCCACGTAGCCCGCCACCAGCCCGGACCGATCCACCTCCACCAGATGGCCCTTGGACAGGACCCCCAGGCTCTTGTAAATCCGGGCCATCAGCCGGGCGATCATGGTTTTGCCCGTGCCGGGATTGCCGGAAAACACCATATGCAGCGAAAGATCGGGGGTGGGAAGATCATGCTCCTTCCGAGCCTTGCAGATGCCGATCCAGTTGATTAAACTGTCAACCTCGCTTTTGATTTGGGCAAGGCCGATGTAATCGTGTAGCTCCTTTTTCAGATCGTCAATGCTCTCTGCCGGCTGCTCCGTTTTTTCCTGGGGCTCGGCTGCTTCGGCAGGGGTTTTGGACGCGGGCTGTTTTTTCTCCTCCCCGGGCTTATCTTCCGCCTTGGGCTTGGCGCCCCACAGATCCTCGTCGATCAGCTTCATCCGCTGGCGGATCAGGCCCTGCATGATCTCATTTTGCATGCGGATGATTTCGTCCTTACTCTCCATGGCTGCCTCTCTCCTTTAACGGTGCTAAAAAAGACCGAAGTTTGTTGATGGATTCGTTCATATCCTCCCAGCGGATGCTGCCGTCCGGCTGAAAGGCGGTGGCCTCCAGGGTGAAATCTCCCCGATACCCCGTCTGCGGCAGAAAATCAAACAGCCGGGCAAAATCGATGCCGCCCCGCCCCAGGTGCAGCGTTTTCAAGTGTCCCCAGGTGGTCGTGCTTCCGTCGTAGTCGTTGACGTGCAGATGGGCGATATGCTCCCACAGCCATTGGTTTCGGGGGTCGTACAGCGCCTCCGTCTGCCCGTGAAAGGCCGCCAGCTTGGTATCCCAGGTAAAAGCCGCGTCTTGATCCTTATCAAGAAGCGCCTTGAAGTGGGTCAGCGGGTCCCACCGGGCGCAGATCACGTTTTCCACCGTCAGCAGCACGCCATATCGTGCGGCCTCCTCCTTCATTTTGCCATAGGCCGCCAGATGGTTTTCGATCCGGCTGTCGGAGGGCTGCCCGTTCCACAGATGCAGCACCATTTTTTCCGCGCCGATCTCCCCTGCGATTTCGCAGTTGACGTGAAAATCCGAAAAGGCCCGTTCCGTCTCCTCCCGATTGCCGGAGGAGAGCTTTTCCCCCACGCTTTTTTCGCAGTGCATCGAGGGGATGGGAAGGGGCAGCGACCGCAAAAAAGCTGTCAGCTCCCGGCGCTGGGAATACCAGCTGTCATACATCATAAATTCCAGCCCGTCGCAGGAAAGCTTTTCTTCGCAGCCCTTCAGCAGCCGGTAGTCCCGCCCGTTGGGGAACCCGATCAGCGCCCCGGTGGAGCATAAAATGCGATGCACGGCAGATCCGTTCCTTTCTTCTGTATCAGGCGTTTTCTCCGTCCAGCAGCGCTTCTTCCGCCCGTTCCCAGTCGGCATAGGCCGCCGCCTGGGCCGCTTTCAGCCGCTGGTATTCCTTCGCGGCCGCCGCGGCCTTTTCCGGGTTGGCATAGATTTCCGCCTTCGCCATCAGCGCTTCCTGGGCGGCAAGGGCCGCCTCCGCCTGGGCCACGGCCTCCTCCGCCCGCTTCACCCCGTCCCGAAGGGCCTTCAGCTGCTCCTTTGCCAAGCGCAGCTTTTTCTTTTCCTTCCCCGCTTCCGTGCGGGTCATTTCGGAAAATCTCGGGTCGTAGCCCTGCTGGCTTTGCTCCCATTTGAGCTTCTGCTGGTAATCGTCGAAATTCCCCAGGTATTCCCGCACGCCCTCCTCCGTCAGCACCGCCACGCGGCTGGCGAAGCGATTGATGAAATAACGGTCGTGAGATACCGCCAGGATGGTGCCCTCAAAATTCTCCAGCGCGTCCTCCAGCACCTCCCGGCTGTCCATATCCAGGTGGTTGGTGGGCTCGTCCAGGAGCAGAAGATTATCCTTTTTCAGCATCAGCTTGGTCAGGGCCACCCTGCCCTTTTCTCCGCCGGACAGGGTGCGGATGGGCATGAATACGTCCTCGCCGGTAAAGAGGAACAGCCCCAGGGCGGAGCGCACCTGGCTCTGCTCCAGCCTGGGAAAGGCGTCCCATACCTCGTCCAGCACCGTCTTATCCCCGTGCAGGCTTTCCTGCTTTTGATCGTAGTAGCCCGTATCCACGTTGGCCCCCCAGCGAACGGTGCCGCCGTCCGGGGCTTCCTGCCCCACCAGGCACTTGAGAAGCGTTGATTTGCCGATGCCGTTGGGCCCAAGCAATGCCACCCGATCCCCGGCCCGCAGATGCAGATTCACGCCCGAAAACAGCGTCCGATCCCCGAAGGATTTTTGAAGGTCCTTTATGATCAGCACGTCGTCCCCTGTGCGGCGCTTGGCCTCAAAGCGAAAGCGCACCTGGCGCTCGTCCTGGGGCTTATCCAGCCGCTCGATCTTTTCCAGCCGCTTTTCCCGGCTCTCCGCCGCCTTGATGGATTTTTCCCGGTTGAAGGATTTGTACCGAGCGATGATGGCCTCCTCCCGGGCGATGAGCTTTTGCTGCTGCTCCCAGGCCCGCATGCGGATCTCGAACCGCTCCGCCCGCTGGCTCATATAGGCCGAATAATTCCCCGCGTACTGCTCCGCCGTGCCCAGCAGCAGCTCCGTCACGTGGGTGCATACGTGATCCAGGAAATAGCGGTCGTGGCTCACCACCAGCAGCGTGCCCCGGTATTCGTTCAGATAGTTTTCCAGCCAATCCAGGGCGGATAAGTCCAGATGGTTGGTAGGCTCGTCCAGAAGCAAAAGGTCGGGCTTCTGCAAAAGCAGCTTCGCCAGGGAAAGCCTTGTCAGCTCTCCGCCGGATAAGAGCCGGGCGGGCTGATCGTGCTGCTCTTTGGTAAAGCCCAGGCCGCTCAGTACCCCGAAAATGGAGGAACGCCAGCCGTAGCCGTCCGCCTTCTCGAAGGCGTCGCTGAGCCGGGCATAGGTATCCCCCAGCCGTTTCAGCGTTCCTTCATCCGCCCGGGCCATTTCCTGTTCCAGGGCCCGCAGCTTTTCTTCCATAACGAATACCGGCTCATAAACCGATTTCAATTCGTCGAATACCGTGACGTCCCCCTGCACGGCGTACTGCTGCTCCATGTACCCTACCCGGACGTCCCGGGCATAGGAAACGGAGCCGCCATCCGGCGTTTCCAGGCCCGCCAGGATGCGCAGCAGCGTTGTTTTGCCGCAGCCGTTGACGCCCACCAGCCCCATCCGCTGCCTGTCCTGCAAGGTCAAGGAAACGTCCTTGAGCACCTGATTGCCCCCAAAAGCCTTCTGAAGGTTCTGTACGGTTAAAACGATCATCTTTTCTCCAATTTGCTTTTCTACGAAAAGAAGGGCTGACTAAAGCCGTCAGCCCCGATGGTTCCCGAGCAATAGGCCCCGTTCAGGCGATAATGAGCATGAGCACCGCCAGCACCACGAACAGGGTGGCGGAAATCTTGGTGCCCAGCGCCAGCTTGCCTTCCAGGGTGTTGTTTTTATTCTTGCCGAAGAACGTATCGCTGCCGCCGGTCAGGGCGCCCATGCCGTCGTCGTCGCTGGACTGCATCAGCACGGTCACGATCATCACGATGGCGGAAATCACCATTAAAATGTCCAAAATCAGTTCGATTGCGCTCATGAAACATGTCCCTCCTTGAAATCAACAATAGGTATTGTATCATACTCAAAATCAAATTACAAGCTTTTCCCGGAAAAAAGTCCGCAGCGGGTGGGACACCGTTTTTCCCTGCATGTTTACGCTTCGGCGTGGATGCCGGTCTGGTCCCGCTCCCATCTGCCGGTTGCCACGAACCAGATGCCCAGGCACAGGCTGATCAGCGACGCCGCCGGGCAGGCCAGGCCCACCCCGGACAATCCCCAGCCCAGCGCCTTCCCGAACAGCACCGCCACGGGGATGCGAAGCAGCAGGCTGGACAGCGACCCCGTCAGCAGCGTAAATTTCGTATGCCCGGCGCCCATGATGAGCCCGTTGCAGCAGAACAGGATCGCCACGAACAGGAAATCAAAGCTGAAGGTCTTGATGTATTCCACGCCGTAAGCGCACACCTGGGGATCTTCGTTGAAAATGGATACGATGGCCTCCGGCGCGATCTGCACCAGGGAAAACAGCACCGCCGAAATGCCCAGGGCGATCACCGTGCCCACATACAGGCTCTTCTTGGCCCGGTCATGCTTCCCCGCGCCGATATTCTGGGCTGCGAAGGCGCTGACGGAGGAGGACATCGCCACCGCCGGCAGGATGGCAAAGGAATTGAATTTGCCCACTACGCCCACGGCGCCGGAGGCCTTGGCGGCGTCGTAGCCCAGGCTGCCCATGCCGTTGACGACGGCGGTCATCACCAGGAAGGATATATTCACGATGATGCTCTGCACGGAGGATGGGATGCCCAGACGGATCATCAGGTTCATTTTGTCCTTATGGATTTTGAATGATTTCAGCTTAAAATCGAAGATGAATTTATTCCGGCTCAGGTAGAACGCCGCCAGGATCAGGCTGACGGCCTGGGCGATCACCGTGGCCCAGGCTGCCCCCGCCGCGCCCATGCCCAGGCCCTTCACCAGCCAAAGATCCAGGAAAACATTCACTATGCAGGCAACGCCTACGAAAATCAGCGGGCGCACCGAATCCCCCAGTCCCCGCTGAATGGAGCTGATGGCGTTGTAGCCGAAAATGAAGAGCGTGCCGGCGACGCAGATGATGAGGTAGGTTTTGGCGTGCTCATAGGCGTCTGCGGGCGTATTGAGCAAGCGCAGCAGCGGGTCCGCCAGCAGGATCATCAGCACCGTCAGGGCGGCGCCTGCGATGCCCAGCATGGTGAACATGGTGCCTACCGTTTCGGAAGCGTCCTTTTGCTTTTTCGCGCCGATGTACTGCCCCACCAGCACCGTGCCGGACACCGTCAGCCCGCTCACCATCATGGCGACCAGGTGGGTAATCTGGCTGCCGATATTGACCCCCGACAAAATCGGGGCGCATAATTCGGGCGTTGACGCCGAGAACCGGCCCACCACCCACATATCCACCGCGCCGTACAGCGCCTGCAGCACGTTGGATAAAAGGAAGGGCATGGAAAAGGCGATCATCCCCCGGGCGATGGGGCCCTGGGTGAAGTCCCGCTGGCTGCTCTTCATGCGGTTTGCCTCCGTTCCGCTTTGGTATAATCAGTTTTCACTTTATCTTATATGCATGAAAAATGCAATCCCATTTTTCGGTGATATATCGCCCAAAAAATTCATATAAATCCGTGTTCATGTGTTCGGATTGGAAAGTGAGTGAACACTAACCAAATAATCCGATCATTTTCACCTGCATTTTCGCAAAATTCGTCTGATTTTTTTTATTTTTCGCGTGCATTTATCTGAAAGATATGTTATGATATAGGACGGTATATAGGAAATCATCACAGGCGTGGTGCATTTCATACCCGACAGAAATAGTATAAGGAGGTCTCACACTGTCATGCCGGACATGAAAGACAAGTACGAACAGCTGGACGCGGTCATTGCCGAGCTGAAGGATCAGCCCGGCGCGCTGATGCCGGTGCTGCAGCGGGCTCAGGGCATCTTTGGGTGCGTGCCCATGGATGTGCAGAAGATCATCGCCGAGGGGCTGGGGGTCACGCTGAGCGAGGTGTATGGCGTCGCCACGTTCTATTCCCAGTTCCGCCTGGAGCCCAACGGCAAATACACCATCAGCGTATGCCTGGGCACGGCCTGCTACGTGAAGGGCAGCCAGAAGGTATTGGATCGGCTCAGCGAGGAGCTCAAGACCCCCGTGGGAAAGACCAGCCCCGACGGGCTGTTCACCCTGAACGCCACCAGGTGCCTGGGCGCCTGCGGCCTGGCCCCCGTTATGACCATCAACGGTGAGGTCTATGGGCGGCTGGTGCCCGATGATATCCCCGGCATCCTGGCAAAGTATCGGGAGAAGGAACAGGCTTAAGCCATGCGCGATCTATCCCTGCACATTCTGGATCTGATGCAGAACAGCATCCGGGCCCAGGCCAAGGTGGTGGGCCTTACCGTTCAGGTGGATGCGCAAGGCATGCTGACGGTGATGATCGAGGACGACGGCACCGGCATGAGCGAGGAATTGCTCGCCCGGGTCCTTTCCCCCTTCGCCACCACCCGCACCACCCGCAAGGTGGGCCTGGGCATCCCCATGATGGCGGAAAACTGTCGCTTGGCAGGCGGCGATCTTTCCATCGAAAGCGAATTGGGCAAAGGCACCCGCCTCACCGCCACCATGGACAGCCGTTCCATCGACTGCCTGCCCCTGGGCGATCTGCCCGGCACGGTGACGACCCTCGTCACCATGAACCCGGACAAGCCGGAATTCACGCTGAAATGCGTATCCCCCCAGGGCGAAATGGCCTTTGATACCCGGGAGATCAAAGAAGCGCTGCAGGGCGTGCCCCTCAGTGAACCCGAGATTGCCGCATGGATACTTTCATCCCTGCGTGAAGAAATCGAACCGATTTTTGGAGGTGTGATCCTATGAAATCCCTGGCTGAACTGCAAGCCATCCGTGAGAAGACCCTGAACCGCATCAACCTGCGCAAGGAAGAGGAAAGCGACGTGACCCGCGTGGTGATCGGCATGGCTACCTGCGGCATCGCCGCCGGCGCCCGGCCCGTGATGCTCTCCTTCATGGATGAAATCAATAAGCGCGGCTTGAACCACGTCACCGTATCCCAGACCGGGTGCATCGGCATGTGCCGGCTGGAGCCCATGGTGGATGTGATCGTGCCCGGGCAGGAAAAGGTCACCTACGTGCATATGACCCCCGAAAAGGTGGGCCGCGTGGTGGCAGAGCATATCGTGAACGGCCGGCCCGTGGCGGAATACACCATCGGCGCCGCCGAGGACAAATAACCCTGTACCGCACAGAGAAGTAGGAGGAATTGCTCATGGACATCTATCGCGCTCATGTACTTTGCTGCGGCGGCACGGGCTGTACCTCGTCCGGCTCCGCCCAGCTGATCGAGCGGTTTGAACAGAAGATCGCCGAAAACGGCCTGGACAAGGAAGTCAAGGTCATCCGCACCGGGTGCTTCGGCCTGTGCGAGGCCGGCCCCGTCGTCATCGTGTATCCC
>CAJOPV010000065.1 GCA_905236495.1 uncultured Christensenellaceae bacterium | reverse complement strand
TGGGCGCAGTCGCAGATCATGGGCTTGATCTGCTGGCCCAGGGCGTAGTACTTTTCGGTGAGGGCGTCCACGTCCAGCAGGGGCTTATGATACAGGCTTTCCAGCATGGCGTTTTTAAGCTTCGCCGCGTTTTCAAGCCTTGCGCGGAGGATCTCCTTATCCATGAGCTGGCACAATTGCAGGCCGATCTTCATGTACTTGTCCCCATAGAAGGGGGCGATGCCCGATTTGGTGCTGCCGAAGGACGCCTTGCCCAGGCGCTCCTCCTCATAGCAGTCAAAGGCTACGTGGTATTCCATCAGCACCTGCGCCCGATCGGAAATCTTGAGCTTCGGCTCCGGCACGCCCCGGTCCCGCAGCATTTGCAGCTCCTTGAGCAGCGCCTCGATATCCAGCGCAACCCCGGGGCCGATCACGTTGACGACGTGCTGATGGCATACGCCGCTGGGCAAAAGATGCAGGGCGAATTTGCCGTAATTGTTGATGATGGTGTGGCCCGCGTTGGCGCCGCCCTGAAAACGGATCACGATATCGCTGTTTTCCGCCAGCATGTCGGTGATTTTGCCTTTGCCCTCGTCGCCCCAGTTGGCGCCTACGATCGCACGAATCATGGTGAGAATACCTCCTCATAGGAAGATTACGGGGAAATGGCGGTTTTTCCGCTTTTGTTGATTGATTCTCCGAGTAGCTTACAGAACGGAAATGATTCGCTCCACAGCCGCTTCGGTATTCTCCAGCGTATTGAAGGCGGTGAGGCGGAAGTAGCCTTCGCCTGCGGGGCCGAAGCCCTCGCCGGGGGTGCCTACCACGTGGGCCCGTGTCAGCAGCAGATCAAAGAAATCCCAGGAGGGCATATCCCCCGGGGTCTTCATCCACACGTAGGGGGAATGGACGCCGCCGAAGGCCAGGATGCCCGCCTGCCTGAGCCCGTCCAGGATCACCCGGGCATTCCCGCGGTAATATTCGATGGTTTCCATGATCTGGCGCTGGCCCGCCTCGCTATACACGGCCTGGGCGGCTCGCTGGGTGATATAGGAAACGCCGTTGAACTTGGTAGCCTGGCGGCGGCCCCAGATGCGGTTCAGGGAAACGCCGCCGTATGTCAGGGCCTTGGGCACCACGGTATAGGCGCAGCGGGTGCCGGTGAACCCGGCGGTCTTGGAGAAGGAGCAGCACTCGATGGCGCACTTGTCCGCCCCGGGCACCTCGTAAATGCTGCGGGGCACGGCGGGATCGGAAATAAAGGCCTTGTATGCCGCGTCATACACGATGAGGGCCTCGTTTTCCAGCGCCCAATCCACGAACACCCGGAGCTGCTCCTTCGTCAGCACCGTGCCGGTGGGGTTGTTGGGATAGCACAGATACACCACATCCACCCTGGTTTCAGGCAGGGGCGGCATGAAGCCGTTTTCTGCGTTGCAGGGCAGATAGGTAAGGCCCGTCCATTTCCCTTCCGCGTATTCCCCCAGGCGGCCCGCCATGGCGTTGGAATCCACGTACACGGGGTACACCGGGTCCGTCACGGCAATTTTGGCGTCGGGGCCAAACAGCTCCTGCAAATTGCCCACGTCGGATTTGGCGCCGTCGGAAATGAACACCTCGTCCGGGGCGATTTGGACGCCCCGCGGGGCGTAATCCCCGGCGATAATGGCGTTAATGAGCCAATCGTAGCCGAAATCCGGGCTGTACCCGTGGAAGCCCTGGGGGGTGCCCATTTCATCGGCGGCCCGCTTCATGGCCTCCACCACCGCCGGGGCCAGGGGCCGTGTCACGTCCCCGATGCCCAGGCGCAGGATATCCGCCTCCGGGTGCCGGGCGGAATAGGCCTTCACCCGTTTGGCGACCTCCGCGAACAGATACCCCGCAGGCAGCTTTGCCAGGTTCGTGTTGATCTTCATTCGTTACCTCCTGTTTCGCGTTCCGGCTGTTTCGGTGGGTTTACATCCATGTATCGCCGGATGGACAGATGCTTCTTTTCATTGCGGATGAGGTTTAGAAAATCCAGGCCTTTTTCAGTCGCCCAACCATTCTCCGTCATATACGAAGGATGCCGGGCCGGTCTGATACACGTGGTTGTCTTCGGCGCTCCAGTGCAATTGCAGATTGCCGCCGGACAGCTTCATCTGTACGGTCCTGTCCGAATTGCCGGCAAGCACCGCCGCTACCAGCGCGGCGCAGGCCCCGGTGCCGCAGGCCAGGGTTTCCCCGGCCCCCCGCTCCCACACCCGCATCTGCAGGATGCCCCGATCGATCACCCGGACGAACTCCACATTGGTGCGCCGGGGGAACAGGGGATGATGCTCGATCATGGGGCCGATGGTGGGCAGATCCACCACCTCCGGGTCCCGAACGAAGAGGACGGCGTGGGGGTTGCCCATGTTGACGCAGGTGATGAACCAGGTTTGGCCCATGATCTGCAGCCGATGGCGCAGCACCATTTCCCCGGGCAGATCCACCGGGATCAGGCGGGGGTTCAATTCCGGGGTGCCCATATCCACCTTCACCCGGCTCACCTTGCCATCCTCCAATTGCAGGCTGATCTGCTTCAAGCCTCCCTTGGTATCGATGGTGAGCTGGGTCTTATCGGTGAGGCCCCGTTCATACACATATTTGCCCACACAGCGGATGCCGTTGCCGCACATGCCCGCTTCGCTGCCGTCGGAATTGAAGATCCGCATGCCGAAATCGGCGGTATCGCTGGGCTCGATGAGGATGAGCCCGTCGCTGCCGCAGCCGAAATGGGGCCTGCTCATCACGATCGCCAGTCGCTCGGGATCGGAAACCACCTCTTCAAAGCAGTTGACGTAAATATAATCATTGCCGATGCCGTGCATTTTGGTGAATTTCATGCCGCTGCCTCCTTTCGGGTCTTATCATCTGTATATGTTGCGCGAAGCGCCTTGGTTACATGCGCTCCGGCGCGGAAAGGCCGATGAGGTACAGCCCCGTTTTGATGACCTGGGCGCAGGCCCGTGTCAATTCCAGCCGGGCGGCGGTGGCGGCGGCGTCGTCATCCAGGATGCGGTGCTCGTAATAGAATTTATTGTACGCCTTGGCGATGTCCGTCACGGCCCGGGTGATGAGGTAGGGCTCGTTCCGCTGGCACGCTTCGCTCACCGCCTCCGGGAACCGGGAAAGCAGCCGAAGCAGGGCCTGGCTTTCGTCGTCCGTCAGGGCGGCATAGGCGGGGGCGGCGTTATTCTCCGGCGCTTTGCGCAGGACCGAGCAGCACCGGGCGAAGGTGTATTGCACATAGGGGCCCGTTTCCCCGTCGAAATTCAGCGCCCGATCCCACCAGAAATCGATATCCTTGATGCGGTTGTTCTGCAGCGTGGCATACACCACCGCGCCGACCCCCACCTGCCGGGCCACTTCTTCCTTGTTTTCCAGATTGGGGGATTTTTCTTTGATGATCTCCAATGCCTTTTCCTGGGCCCGGGTGAGCAATTCATCCAACAGCACAACGTGGCCCTTCCGGGTCGCCATGGCCTGGCCCTCGTAGGAGACCATGCCGAAGGCCACGTGCTTGCACTGGTCCTTGGCCCAATCGTAGCCCATCAGCTCCAGCACCTTGAAAAGCTGCCGGAAATGCAGATCCTGCTGGTAGGCCACCACGTACAGGCACTGATCGAAATGATAGGTCTCCTTGCGGTAAATGGCGGCGGCGATATCCCGGGTGTGGTACAGCGTGGCGCCGTCGGATTTGAGGATCAGGCAGGGCGGCATGCCGAAGGCTTCCAGATCCACGATCTTGGCGCCGTCGGAATCCTGAAGCAGCCCTTTTTCCTCCAGCTCCTTCACCACCCGGCCCGTTTTATCGGCGTAAAAGCTTTCCCCGGCGTAGCTGTCAAACTTGACGTCCAGCACGTCATACACCCGCATGGCGTCCTTGAGGGTGACCTCCTTGAACCACTGGAAGATTTCCAGCGCCTCCGGGTCGCCCTCCTCGATTTTTTTGAACCAGGCCCGGCCCTCGTCCTCCAGGGCGGGGTCCTTGGCGGCTTCCTCGCCGAAGCGGACGTACAAGCGGGTCATTTCATCCACGCCGCCCTGCTCCACCGCGTCCTTTTCGCCCCATTTTTTGTAGGCGCAGATCATTTTGCCGAATTGGGTGCCCCAATCCCCCAGATGGTTGATGGAGACCGTATGCCACCCCTGGAAATCATAAATGCGCTTCAGGGCGTTGCCCAGCACCGTGGTGCTCAGATGCCCCAGGTGAAAGCGCTTGGCGATATTGATGGAGGAATAATCCAGGCACACGGTCTTGCCCGCTCCCTCGTCGCTGCTACCCCATTTTTCCGGGGCAGCCAGGATGGCGGAAAGCAGATCCCGGGCCAGGGTTTCCCGATCAAAGAAGAAATTGAGGTAGCCCCCCGCGCATTCCACCCGGGCGACGCCGTTTTCATCCAGGGCCTCCGCAAGGGTCTTGGCGATCAGGGGCGGGGCCAAACGCAGCGCCTTGGAAAGCTTGAAGCAGGGGAAGGCGTAATCCCCCATGGCGCTGTCCGGCGGCACCTCAAGAAGCGCATACAGATCCTCCGGCAGCCCCTCCGCCTGGGGAAACGCCTTTTTCAGCATGCTCCCCGCCAGATCCGCGATGCGCCGTTTCATGTCCATCATGCCCAATCCTCCCGGAATCCAATGTAAATACAGCTTATCTTATCATATCTTGCTCCGTTTCGCAACGGCGCAGGGAAGCGAATACCGAAAAAAAGCGATATAATCGAAGAAAAAGCCTTCCGCGATCGGGAAGGCTCGGCGCATCGACAAACCCCGGGATAGCTCGAAAGGGCCGCAGCCCTTTCGACTTTTATCCGCAGGACCGGGTCTCCCGGTCCGAGGAGCAGTCAGGATGA
>CAJOPV010000064.1 GCA_905236495.1 uncultured Christensenellaceae bacterium | reverse complement strand
GCTGTATCCCTACTATGACGGGCATGTGTCCGGCATTTTCGAGGGGGATTTTGGCTTTTCCTACGATTATAACCGCCCCGTGGTGGAAGTGGTGCCGGATCATATGCGCAATTCCTTCCTTATCGGCATCATTACCGAGATCGCCGTGCTGTCGATCACCATTCCCCTGGGCATCAAATGCGCTGTGAAGAAGGGCAGCCGGTTCGACCGCTTTACCCAGTTCTTTACCCTCATCGGCTTTTCTACTCCCAGTTTCATCATTTATATCGTATTCATCGTATTCTTCTGTTCGATACTGGGGTGGTTCCCGGTGAGCGGCATGAAAACGCCGGGGTCTAACTTTACCGGATGGGCTTACACGCTGGATGTGCTGCATCACGTGACACTGCCCACCATCTGCCTGGTGTTCGGCTCCCTGGCGAGCATCACCCGCATCGCCCGCGCCTCCATGATCGACGCCCTGAACCTGGACTGCATCCGCACCGCCCGGGCCAAGGGCCTGACGGAAAAGGTAGTCATTTACAGCCATGCCTGGCGCAACGCCCTGATCCCCATGGTATCCATCATCGTGGGCGGCTTTTTCAGCACCATATCCGGCGCCATGATCTTGGAAACCATGTTCGGCTTTAAGGGCATGGGCCTCCTGTTCCTGAACGCCACCCGCACGGCGGACTATGATATGATTATGTTTATGGAGGTCATTTATACCTTCATCGGGCTTTTCTCCAACCTGGTGATCGACCTGTGCTACGGCCTGGTTGACCCCCGCGTACGCATCAGCAAGTAAGGGAGGCAGACATATGAAAAAGAAAGAAAACGTGTTTCGCACCCTGGCCCGCTGGTTCGTAAGATGGGTTTTCGGCTTAAAGTATGAGGAAAAGTGGTTCGGAACACAGGAAAAGGAAGAACCCAAGGAAATCAAATTCAAGGACGGGGTGCCGGACGATTCCGAGCTGATCGTCAGCCCGGGACGGCAGATTTTCAACCGCTTCATGGAGCGGAAGTTCGCGGTGTTCTCCGTCATCGTGGTGCTGGTGATGTTCGCGGTGGTGTTCATCGCCCCCCACTTTATGACGAAGTACTACGACGCCTTTACCGAAACCACCCAGAAGGATTTGCCCCCCACCCTGTCGCTGATGAGCGTGCCTGGGGAACTGAAGGGCAATATCAAGATGATCGACAGCTACTCCAGCTTCTCCGTAGGCCTTTCCAATGAAGGGAAGGTGTATGTGTGGGGCATCGGCAGCATCGGCGCCACGGGCATCAACATCATGGATATTCCCGAGGAAGTGCTGAACGCCAAAATTGCCTATGTCGCCGCCGGGCAGGATCACATCATCGCCATCGGCGAGGACGGCGCCTTCTACGGCTGGGGCAGCAACCGCTTCGGGCAGTATGCCGCCACGGAAACCGTCACCTCCAACCCCAACCTGGAGCCGGTGCCGGAAATCGTCCGCAACGGCGAGATCGACGTGAGCCACATCAAGAAGGTCACCTGCGGCTACCAGGCCTCGGCGATCCTGATGGACGACGGCACGCTGTATATCTGGGGCAACAAGCAGGCCTACGCCAACCTGGATAAATTCATCGGCCGCACCAACATCGTGGACGTGGATTTTACCCTGAATTACGTGGTGGGCCTGGATACCAAGCAGACCTCCGTTTATACGGGCACCAAGGGCCTGTTTACCAATGTTCGCACTCAGTTTAGCCAGGTGGGTACCCAGAAGCTGTCCGCCTATCTGGACGGGCGCAAGATCAATGAGATCCGCGCCGCCTCCACCGGCATCTGCCTCCTGCTGGACGACGGCAGCATCGCCCTCACCGGCGATTTCCCCTCCGATGTGCAGGAGGTGCCCGCCCTGGAGGAAGGGGAACTGTTTATCGATATCGAGGCCGGTACGTATCACTTCTCGGGGCTGACGAACCTGGGCCACGTGTATTCCTTCGGCGGCGACCATTACCGCCAGGCGGAAGCGCCCAAGGTGGATGGGGCCAAGAAGATTTTTGCCGGCGCGTTCCAGAGCTACGCTGTGGATGAAAATGGCAAGCTGCTGAACAACTGGGGCCTGCGGGGCTACCTGTTCGGCACCGACGACCGGGGCGCCAATATTGCCGAGCGCGTCATCGCCGGCGGGCGCATCACCATGACCGTGGGCGCCATCGCCGTTATCATCGAAATCATCATCGGCGTCTCCATCGGCCTGCTGGCGGGCTTCGCCGGCGGCTGGGTGGATATCTTCCTGATGCGCGTTGCAGAGGTGATCAGCTCCATCCCGCTGTATCCCTTCATGCTGATCCTCAATTCCCTGCTGGCGCAGGTCTCCATGAGCACGGACGAAAGGCTGTATATGATCATGGTGATCCTGGGCTTCCTGGGGTGGCCCGGGTTCGCGTATATCACCCGTGCCCAGGTGCTGGTGGCCCGTGAAAGCGAATATGTGACGGCGGCCCAGGCCATGGGCGTCAAGCCCAGCCGCATCGCCTTCAAGCATATCCTGCCCAACATCGTATCCGTGATCCTGGTGAATATCACGCTGAGCTTCGCCGCCTCCATGCAGACGGAAACCAGCCTGTCCTTCCTGGGCTTCGGCGTCAATTATCCCCAGCCCAGCTGGGGCAATATGCTCTCCCGCGCCAGCAACGCCGTGGCGGCTATCAACTTCTGGTGGCAATGGGTGTTCACCTCGGCGATCCTCATTCTTACCACGGTCTGCATCAACACCATCGGCGATACGCTGCGCGACGTGATGGATCCCAAGTCCACCAACGACAAGTAAGGAGGGAACGGAAAGTATGCCTTTGCTGGAAGTAAAAAATCTTCACACCTTCTTTACTACGAAAAAAGGGATCGTGAAAGCGGTCAACGACGTATCCTATTCCCTGGAAAGCGGCAAAACCATCGGCATCGTAGGGGAGAGCGGATCGGGCAAATCGGTTTCCGCCATGAGCATCCTGCAGCTGCTGGACGGCAACGGCTATATCGAAAGCGGCGAGATCCTGCTGGAGGGAAGGGACCTGACGAAGCTGCCCCTGAAGGATATCCAGCACATCCGCGGCAATGATATTTCTGTCATTTTCCAGGAGCCCATGACGAGCCTGAACCCCGTGTTCTCCGTGGATCGGCAGCTGTCCGAGCCCTTTATGATCCATCAGGGCATGAGCAAAAAGGAAGCTCACGAGCATGCCCTGAAAATGCTCTACGACGTGCAGATCCCCAACCCCGAAGTGGTTATCAAGCAGTATCCGCATCAGCTGTCCGGCGGCATGCGTCAGCGGGTCATGATCGCCATGGCGCTGGCCTGCAAGCCCAAGATCCTCATTGCCGACGAGCCTACCACCGCCCTGGATGTGACGATCCAGGCCCAGATCCTGAAGCTGATGAACGATCTGAAGCGCACCACCGGCACCGCCATCATCTTCATCACCCACGACCTGGGCGTTATCAACGAAATGGCGGACGACGTGGCAGTGATGTACTGCGGACAGGTGGTGGAGCACGCGCCGGCGGAAATCATCTTCCGCAACTGCACGGAAAGCCATCCCTACACGGAAGGC
>CAJOPV010000063.1 GCA_905236495.1 uncultured Christensenellaceae bacterium | reverse complement strand
TCGACTTTTATCCGCAGGACCGGGTCTCCCGGTCCGAGGAGCAGTCAGTATGACTGCTTCCGATATCAATTTGCGACCGTAAAATGATGCAATCCATCGAAAGTCTGTCTGCTGACTTTCGATGGCAGAGCATCGACTTTGTCGATGCTCTGAACGCATCCTGCGGGATGCGATTTTTTATATCAGATAGGCCGCAAAGCACAGCCAGCCCAGGATGGGATACCAGCGGTCCACGATCCCTTCAAAGCCCAGCAGCGCCACGCAGCAGACCGAAAGGCCGAAGAGGATCATGCCCTTTTCCGTATCCCTGGGCAACAGAGCGCGCACGCCGCCGCATACGGCGATCAGGGTCGTCACCACGGATATGTACAATAGCGCCGCGGACAGGATATACCCCGCCTTGCCAAACCCCCGCAGCAGCATCACCATGGGCATCGCCGCATCCTGAAGATCCGGCAGATGCCGCAAAAGCACCCCGTTTTCCATCATCAATAATCCGCCCGCCGTCAGGCCGCTTGCCAGGGCGATTCGTTTTTTCTGCTTTTTCGTTCCATGCTCCCGCAAATCATTCAGGATGCCGCGGGAAAGCGTCACATTCATGCAGCCGTAGCCCAAAGCCCGCAGGACGGCGGGAATGAAGTCTGTCTGCCGAGCCTGTTCAGTTTCCGCTGCCTGCGAAGGGATCAGGTAACAAAGGATCACGGCGGTCAGCAGCAATATCCCCAGCCCCCACCCCAGCTTCCCCATGATTTTCAGGGGATACCGGCTTACGGTCACGCAAAGCAGCAGCGTTGCCCCGCCGCCCAGTGTCCGGGCGGCGTGCAGGGGCACGGTCAGCGCCCACAAAGCCCCGGAGGCCGCCGTCATGCCCCCTGCCAGGAACAGGTAAAGGAGCATCAAAAGCCAGGTGACGGCGAGGCCCGTTTGTTCCCTGTCCCGCCGCAGGATCCTTTCGGTCAGCAGCCCCGTTTCCGCCCCGACCAGCGCGCACAGCGCCCAGGAAAAGCCGCCGTATCGGCTGAAAAAGGCCATGACCTCCCGGCCCGATGCAAAGCCGGCCCCCACCATGGCCCCCGTCAAGCACAGCACCGCCCCCACCGTCGGCATATCCATCACCACGGTTCAGCATATGCACGTCTGAAGACAGGCATGAAAAAAGCGGAGGCTCCTCCCTCCGCATGTTTTTCCTCTGCATCAAGCCTTCAGCTTTTTCAAATGCTTCATCACCGCCGCGGCGCAGACGCCCGTCAGCGCGCCGCAGACCAGCCCTGCCAGCACCAGCACCGCCATATAATACAGCAGCTGATTGGTGTGGAACAGCGCCATCGCCACCGCCACCTGGCCCACGTTATGCATAACGCCCCCCGCCATGCTGACGGTAACGGGATGGATGCCCCGGACCCGGGACAGCCCCGTCATCACCGCCATGCTCAAAACGCCTCCCGCCAGGGCGTACAGGATGGTATTGAACCCGCCGAACAGAAGCCCGGACAAAAGCACCTTCAGCACCATCAGCACCCAGGCCGTTGGCAGATCCAGCATATACACGGCAAAGATCAGCACGCCGTTGGAAAGCCCCAGCTTGATGCCGGGAATGCCGCTGACCGAGGGCAGCAGGCTCTCCACATAACCCAGCACCAGCATCATGGCGATGAGCAGGCCGCTTAAGGCCACCTTTTCCGCGCCGCGGACGCTCGATAATCGTTTCATCCCTGCCGCTTCCTGTTTTCTTCCACGATTTTTTTAACTTCATCCTCTGCGTCCAGGAATGCCTGGGCCACCTTGGGATCAAAGTGGGTGCCTATCCCCTCCCGGATGATATCCAGCGATTTTTCGATGGGGAAGCCTTCCTTATAGCTGCGCTTGGATACCAGCGCGTCGAACACGTCCGCCACCGCCATGATCCGGGCGGACAGGGGGATTTCCTCCCCTTTCAAGCCGTAGGGGTAGCCCTTGCCGTCCCAGCGCTCGTGATGATACGCCGCCAGGTTTTCCGCCTCGTGCAGATATCCGCTGTCGTCGGACATTTCCGCCGCTTTGGCGATGATCTCCCGCCCTGCCAATGTGTGGCGCTTCATTTTGGCGTATTCGTCGTCGGTGAGCTTTCCCGGCTTATTCAGAAGCACGTCTGATACCTGGATTTTTCCCACGTCGTGCAGCGGCGCGGAATGGACCAGGTCGTGAATGTAATCATCCGTCAGCTGCTCTTCGTAAATGCCTTCCTTCCGCAGCTGCCGGGCGATGATGCCGGAATAGGCCGCCGTATTCCTCACGTGATTGCCGGTGTATTGATCCCGGCTTTCCACCATGTCCGCCAGCACGGTGATCAGATTATCCTGCATATGGGCGATGGTTTCATTTTTCTCCTGCAGATCGGAAATATACTTTACCGTATCCTCCGAGGTTTTGGTGATGGCGTGATACAGGTTTTCGATCTCGTCCCCGGTATGGATATCCAGCTCCCTTAGGCGGGTCACGTTTTCATGGCGCTGCTCCCCGCTGTCATAGGCAAAGCCGCTGGAGGCCAGGGCCATGGAATTGACGGGCAGCACGATACAGTAATCCGCCAGCCACAGGCCCACCGTCAGGATCACCACAAAAAGCGCAATGAACAGGGATGCCGCCCGGGCCAGGAAGCTGTATTCCGCAATCAGCAGCTGCGCCATGGAAATATCCACCCCGACGTAGCAGACGCATTCTCCCCGGCTGTCGGTGATGGGCTTATACACCGTCAAAAGCCAGCCGAAGGTTTCATCGGAGATCACGGGCTCGATATCCTGCCCATCGAGCAGCGCGGGCAGATATTTCCGGAAGGCGTCGTCAAAGGGGATCACTTCCCCGGGGGCCGCGCCGGGGGTTTCCTCCGTATCCGGGTCAAACACCACGTGGCAGCCGTCCGGCTGAATCTGATATACATACACGTACGCGATATCCGGCGACGAATTGAGCACGCTTATCAGCGCCTTTTCCGCATCGCCATAGCCCGGAGCGGCCTTCCCCTGCTCCATATAAGCGGAAACCATATCCGGGTCAATGGCCTGCTCCACCACCCGGGTCACGCCGTAGGCCATGTTGATTTGGGCGTCGATAGAGGCATGATGAAAGATGCTGTATGAAATGCTGATCGTTACCACAGCCAGGATCACCATGCTGATGGAGACCAGCAGCATGATCTTGGAGCGCAGGGAAAGCCCTCTGGTCTGCATGTGCCTGGCGACGCTGCGCTTTTCTCCGTGGAGGGGATTTTGCTGCCAAAAACGCCATCTCAGCTTGGAGCGCATAGCGTCGGGGATCAGCTTCATAAGCCCGAACGCCAGGGCGAACACGATGGCCTTATCCACCATATCGATCAGGAAATCGGCGCAAAGCTGGGCCCAGAATTCGTTAAAGCCGCCCAAGGCGTACAGCTTGACCGCCAGCGGCCCGCCGATGCCCTGTCCAAAGTCCATGCCGTAGATGAACCAGGTAATCACGCTGCCCCCGGCGCCGCCCACCAAGGCGAACAGGACGATGGAGAGCAGCGCTGTGGGCAGGCGCTTGAACCAGCCCTTTTTTTCAAAATATGCCGCCTCCACGGCAATGATCACCGTCAGCACACCGTAATAAATGGTATCGTGATCCTTGATGCCGTTGATGAGGTTGGTTAAATACCCCGCGACGATGCCCGGCACATATCCCCCTACGGCGCCGGTCAAAATGGTGCCCACGTTATCCAGATACAGTGGCAGCTTCAGGGCCAGGGCCAGCTGCGCCCCTATCAGGTTCAAAAGGATGCCGACGCCGCAAAAAGCCAGGCCCCATTTCCATAGTCCGCTGTGTTTCCAGCGCTCCTTCATGTTCGCCTTGTGCATGTTCGTCATCCTTTCCTTTCGGCCCTCCGAATCGGGAATAGTATATCAGAAAAGATCCATTCCTGCAATGCGCGGTTATTTAGGATTGCTTCGGCGCAGGCTCGTTTTCCTCGGGCGGCTTTTCTGTTATCTCCTCTTCCAGGTCCTCGCTCAGGGGCCGCAGCATCATGCCCGCAGTATCCGTGACCGGCAGGGAAAACACGATGGCCCCCGCTTTGGTTTCGGGCCCCGCGCCGCGGATGATGCTCTGCATCATTTCCGCTTTTTTTTCAATGGGCGTTACGATGAGGGTCACGTCCTTTTCGCTTGCCAGGGAAATGCCCAGGAACCTTTCCGCCTTATTCTGGCCCGTTCCCCGGGCGTGGATCACCGTGCCGCCCCGGGCCCCCGCCGCCCGAGCCGCGTCCATGACCTGCTCGCTGTAGCCCTGATTGCTGATGGCGATGAGCAATTCCTGTTCCGTACCCTTCAAAGCGCTTTCCGCCCCTTTCTCAAAGCCCTGACCGTCCGTCAGATACGTAAGCTCCCTTTTGCCGCCCACGGCTGATAGCGGGATGGCATAGGCGATGCCCACCCCCGGCGCCTCGATGCGAAGCCGTACCGACATGGCCCTTTTGACCTCCAGCCATTTTCGGCCCGTCAGCACGGTCAGGCACAGCATTTTTTCCGTTTCGTCCAACGCCAGATACCTGAGGATGCGCCTGTTCGCTGTTCCGTGGGCCAGGGAAATAAAATGCGTATCCAGGCCCTTGTCCTTATACAGCCTGATGAAGTCGGGCATCCTGTCCCTGCCCGTCACCGTCATCATCAGATATAATTCCGATTGGTTCATGCGCTCGTTTCACGCTCCTTACAATTCGATCACCGCGTCGTTGGGCAGCTCCGCAAAGGGATCCCGCAGCAGCGTGCTCTGGCGGGGATGCCGGGATTTGAAGCGATAAACCAGCCCCAGGCCCTGAATGGTAATCAGCGGCGTCATCGCCACCAGCGCCACCACCCCAAAGGCGTCCGTAGCAAGGTTTCCGCCCATAGCGGTGCAAAAGCCCATCGTCATAGGCAGAAGGAAAGCCGCCGTCATGGGGCCGGAGGCAACGCCGCCGGAGTCAAAGGCGATGGCGGTAAACAGCTTGGGGCATAAGAAGCTCATCCCCAAGGCCAGCACATACCCCGGCACGATGATCCACAGCACGTTCAGCCCCAGCATCACACGCAGCATGCTCAGCCCCACCGACAGCCCCACGCCCAGGCACATGCTCAATTGCAGGCTTTTGCCCGTTATGGCCCCGTCCGTCAGGTCCTCCACCTGGCGCATCAGCACATACACCGCCGGCTCCGCCTTCACCACCAGATAACCGATCAGCATGCCCACGGGCACGATGATCCAGCGGTAATGCGTCTCCCCCAGCATCTGCCCCAGATAAGCGCCCGCCGGCATAAAGCCGTAATTGGCCCCGGTCATGAATACCGTAAGGCCGATGTAGGTATATAGGAGGCCCACGCCGATGCGGGAAAGATGGGATGCGCTGAGCTTCAGCAGGAAGAAATTGAACAGGCAGAAAAATACGGTGATCGGCAGAATGGAAATCAGCATTTCCCGCATGTATTCGGGAAGGCCGCCGCCAAACAAGGCCCTCAGCTCAATGGAATCCGCCACGTTGGTGATGGCAAGGGGCGTATAATCCGCCCCGTCCCCGCGGAAGATCATGCTCAGGATCAGCACCGCCAGGATGGGCCCGATGGAGCACAGGGCCACCAGGCCGAAGGAATCCTCCTTGGCGCTGGAGTCGCTGCGGATGGCGGCGATGCCCAGGCCGAAGGTCATAATGAAGGGCACAGTCATGGGCCCGGTGGTAACGCCGCCGGAATCATAGGCGACGGATCGGAAGCTTTCCGGGGCCAGGAAGGTAAGCCCCAGGATCAAGGCGTAAAACGAAAACAGCAAAAGCCTAAGCGGGATCTTATAAAAAATGCGCACCAGCGCCAGCACCAGGAACCCGCCTACCCCCACCGCCACCGCAATGATCAGCGTCAGATTGGGGATGGCCTGCACCTGCCGGGCCAATACCTGCAGATCCGGCTCGGATACCGTGATCATGACCCCCATCAGGAAGCCAAGGCCCAGGATCAGGGGCAAATTTTTCGTTTTCGTGATCCGGGAGCCCACCAGTTCGCCCATAGGTTCCATGGCGGCCTCCGCCCCGACGGAGAAAAGCATCATGCCCACAATGAGCATCGCCGCGCCCAGCAGGTAACTGAGCAGTACGCCGCTGGGAATGGGGGCCACGGTGAAGCTTAAGATCAATACCAGGATCACGATGGGCAGTACGGCTGCCATGGCCTCCCGCAGCTTTTCCGTCAGCTTGCTTTTCAGGATCATTGCCTGCCCTCCTCCCATCCGTCTGTTGCTGAAAAGTTTCTGACCTGATTATAGCATTTTTTCGGAGATGCGGCAATATAAAGAACGGGGTTTCCCAGTTGGTGGGATGGCTGCCGCTGCACGGGATAAATGGATTGACAAGCCGCCCCAACGGTATTATAATTTACAAGGTTCGACATCAGGCCATTATGGACAACAGAAGAAATGAGGTAAGATCATGAAGGGTAACGTATTGGTCGGTCAGTCCGGCGGCCCCACGGCCGTCATCAACTCCAGCCTGGCGGGCGTATTCAAGACTGCGAAGGAGCGCGGCTACAACAAGGTCTATGGCATGCGCTACGGCATCCAGGGCTTCATGGATGAGCAGTATGTGGACTTGTCCGATCACATCAAAAATGAATTGGACCTGGAGCTGCTCAAGCGCACGCCCTCCGCTTTCCTGGGCACCTGCCGCTATAAGCTGCCCGAGATCCACGAGGGCAAGGAGATCTACGACCGCATTTTTGAACTGCTGAACAAGCTGGATATCGAAGTATTCATCTATATCGGCGGCAACGATTCCATGGATACCATCCGTAAGTTGAGCGATTATTCCCTGCTTACCGGCGCCAAGCAGCGGTTTGTGGGCTGCCCCAAGACCATCGATAACGACCTGGCGATCACCGATCATACCCCCGGCTTCGGCAGCGCCGCCAAGTATATCGCCACCTCCACCAAGGAAATCATCTGCGACGCCATGGGCTTCTCCTACAAGAAGAAGAACGTGAACATCGTGGAGATCATGGGCCGCAACGCGGGCTGGCTCACCGGCGCTTCCGCCCTGTCCCGCAGCGAGGACTGCGAAGGCCCCGATCTGATCTATCTGCCCGAGGTTCCCTTCAACATTCAGGGCTTCGTTGCCGAGGTCAAAAAGCTGCTGGAAAAGAAGGACGTAGTCGTCGCCGTGGTTTCCGAGGGCATCAAGACCGAGGAAGGCAAGTACGTCTGCGAATACGCTTCCAGCAGCACCACCAAGGACGCTTTCGGTCACATCCAGATGTCCGGCACCGCCACCTACCTGGCTTCCGTCGTCCGGGATGAGCTGGGCTGCAAGACCCGCGCCGTGGAGCTTTCCACCCTGCAGCGCGCCGCGGCTCACCTCGCCAGCAAGATCGACGTGGACGAAGCCTTTAACGTAGGCGGCGCCACCGTGAAGGCCGCTGACGAAGGCTCCACCGGCGTCATGGTGGTGATCGACCGGGTGTCCGACGATCCTTACCAGAGCGCGACCGGCGTCTATGACGTGCATCGCATCGCCAACGACGAAAAAGTTGTGCCGCGTCAGTGGATCAACAAAGCCGGCAACTACGTCACCGAGGAATTCCTGGATTACGTACGTCCCCTGATCCAGGGCCACTACGCCCCCATGATGGTGGAAGGCCTGCCCCGTCATCTGAACATCCACCTCAAGAATTATGACTGGAGCGCGCCCCGGGGCAAGAAGTAATCCCACCCCCCTTTCAATCATCGCATAAACAAGAAGCCCTCGGAATGATTTCCGAGGGCTTGTTTTACGGAATGATGCCTGATTAGCGGATCAGCGTGATATTGCGGAACACGCTGACTAAGGTGTTGGCGACGGTGGACATGGTCTTGATGAAAATATCCAGCGCCACGCCTACCACGTCCTTGCGGGTATCGCCCACGGTATCGCCGGTAACGGCGGCCTTATGAGCGGCGGTGCCCTTGCCGTAGCCCTTCAGGGCGCCGGATTCGATATACTTCTTGGCGTTGTCAAAGGCGCCGCCGGAATTGCCCATGAAGATGGCCCGGGGAATAGCGACGATGGTGGCGCCGATGAGCAGGCCGCCCACGAATTCCACGCCGAACACAAAGCCGCCGACAACCGGGATGATCATAGCCAGCACGGAGGGCACCAGCATCTTTTTCAGCGCCTGCCGGGCAGCCAGCTCGATCATGCGGTTGTAATCCGGGGTCTTTTTGCCTTCCAGCACTTCAGGGGTCAATTGCTTATCGCCCTCGTCCGCCATGAGCTTAGCGGATTCGATGGTGTTATCGGTGAGCATGGCGGAGAAATATTCCACCAGCGCGCCGCCGATAATAGCGCCGGCGACCACCACGAAGGAAGCGATATTCAGCGTCATTTCCGCGGAATAGTTGCCCACGTAGCTGACGATCAGCGAAACGGTGGCGAAGGCGGCGGAGCCGATGGCAAAGCCCTTGCCTACGGCGGCTGTGGTGTTGCCCACGGCGTCCAGCTTATCGGTGATGACGCGCACGTTGGCGTCCAGGTGGCAGCTTTCCGCCAGGCCGCCGGCGTTATCGGCAATGGGGCCGAAGGCGTCGATGGATACGGTGGCGCCCACGAAGGCCAGCATGCCCAGGGCGGCAATGGCGACACCGTAGGTGCCCGCCAGCTTGCCGGATACGAACAGCGCAATGCCGATCACCACAACGGGCAGCAGGCAGGAACGGGAGCCGATGGCGTCGCCCTTGGTGATGACGAAGGCTTCGCCCTCCGGGGCCATTTCAGCCAGCTTCCGGGTAGGCTTGTAATCCGTAGAAGTGTAGTATTCGGTAATGGAGCCGATGGCGACGCCGCTGAGGATGCCCAGCACCGCGCAGATCCAGGGAGAGGCCCAGCCTACGGCCCAGCCATAGACGCTGCTCAGCGTTTCTCCATCCACCTTCGCAAAGCAGAGGGCAGCGGCCCCGAAGCCCAGCACCAAGGTGAGCCCGGCGGAGATCCAGGTCGCCAGGTTCAGTTCCCGGGAGGGGTTATTGCCCATCTTTTTCCGATCGGCGTAGAACAGGCCCAGCAGGCAGCTCAGCAGCCCCACGCCCGCCAGCAGGATGGGATAGATCAAAGTCCCGTTAAAGATGCCTTCCAGCTTTTCCACGCTGCCGGTGAACGCCTGCTCGTACTGCTGGAACAGGATCACGGCGATCATCAGGGAAGCGGAAATGGTGGCAACGAAGGATTCCAGCAGGTCCGAGCAGTTGCCCGCGATATCGTTCACGTTATCGCCGATGAAGTCCGCGATCACGTTGGGCACCCGGCTGTCGTCCTCCGGCAAATCATTGCGGACCTTCGCCAGGATATCTGCGGAAATATCCGCCGCCTTGGTGTAGTTGCCTCCCGCCACGCGGTTGAACATAGCCACCAGGGAGCATCCCAGGGAGTAGGTGGAAATGCGCATGATGGTGGGGTTCACGCCCTCCAGGGAGGTGATCAGGCCGCCGCCGGTCACGTCATGGCGCACATTGCCGAAGATCACCAGCACAGCCACCAGGCCCAGCAGGCCCAGCGCCTGCACAGACAGGCCGGAAATGCTGCCGCCGCACAGGGCCACCTTCACCGTTTCGCCGATAGACAGGCTTTCCCGGGCCTTGTTGGCGGTGCGAACGTTGGCATAGGTGGCGGAGCGCATGCCCAGCACGCAGGCGCAGGAGCTCATCAGCGCGCCGAAGAGGAAAGTGACGCCGCTGGTGGCCTCCACGAACAGGCTGAACACCAGCGCCAGCAGGATCACCACCACCACGATGGTCCTGTATTCCGTTTTCATGAAGGTATTGGCGCCGGAGCGGATGATGCCCGCCATTTCCGCCATTTCCTGGGTACCCTCAGGCATCTTGCGGATGCGCTGATAGTTGTACGCCACATAGGCGATGGCGGCGGCGACTACGCAGAGAACCGGTATGTACCAGGACATAAGGAAGCAGCCCCCATTCTGCAAAAATGTATGTTTCGGAACTTATTGGCAATCAGTCCCGCACAATTTTCTATTATATTCTTCGTTTCCCCCGCCGTCAATAGTTGGAATGGGAAATTCGGCGTTTGAGGGAAATGAGTAAATGGATCGGCCTGTATTGGCAAATCTCCTTTGTCCGTGATATAATGAATTGAAAGAATCGTGAAAAACAGAAGGAGCATCATGGGGTGGAAAAATCATGCGGCGCCATCGTATTCACATATGAAGGGAGCGTCCGAAAATACGCCGTCATTCGGGAAACCTATCAGGGCGCATGGGGCTTTCCCAAAGGTCACATGGAAAACGGCGAAACGGAAAAGGAAACGGCCCTTCGGGAAGTGAAGGAGGAAACGGGCCTGAACGTCGATATTCGGGCTGATTTCAGGCAGATAGACGAGCATTCCCTGGCCCGGGAAGGCCGCCCCAACGACAAAAAGACCAACATCTATTTTTTTGGCGGAATTTTGGGGCCAGAAACCTCAGCCTCAAGCCTCTGAGGTTTCGGAAATCCTGCTTCTGGATTATCCCGGCGCCATAGCCCGCCTTTCAAACGAAGGCCTCCGGCGCATCCTGACGAACGCCGAAAAGTATCTGAACGAGCACCCGTTCGATCGCCATCCATATCTTCCGCCGTGATCCGCCCTTCCCGGATCGGGAAAACGGGCGTCAGAGAAGTCTTCACACTTATTCCCTTCTCACGAAATCCGCCATCTCTTTTTCCAATAGACGGAACACGTTGGCGATCAGGTATCCGTCGGCGACGGCATGGTTCATTCGGACGCTGACGGGCATGAGCAGCCTTCCGCCTTCCTCCCGGTATTTCCCCCAATTGATGATGGGGAGAACATACAGGTATCCGTCGGGCAATTCAATGTTCAGGGCATCGTAGGAAAGCCAGGAAATATAGGAGGCGTCAAACCAGTTGGGATGATGATCTCTCCTTGCCTCATTTCTGCTCCCCGGGAATCCGGGTGAAGGCAGCATTCCCTTTTGCCTGATGCCCCGAAACGGAAATATGATAGCTTCCTGTTTCGGCGATTTCCAGGATAAAATCAGCGTTCTGCTGCCCGTTTCCACGGTAAATCGGCCCTTTTCCTTCCATGCCCACGGTCACATCCACAGCTCCTTCTGTGTGCGACAGGAAAACCTTCAGACGATCGCCTTCCGTCAGGTTCAGATCTGCCCATTCCTCCCGATTCAGAACGGAATACGACATTTGAAACTCCGATGCATTGGATACCCTGGAGCCGTCAAAAACGCTGCCTGTTCCGCAGCCGGTCAGCAGGAAAAGCAATGCGGCAATCATAATGAACCAACGTATGTTTTTATAATCTGTATTCCAGTTGAACATCAAAAGGCTCCTCCGCCGCCCGGCTCGCATTGATCTCTTCCGCAGGTATGCAGCCAAGCGCACCATATGCCGCCTGCGATTCTTTCGAGGAATGGCTTGATATATACAGCTTTTCAGCGCCCAGCCGAAGGGCCTCTTCACATACCATGGAGAAGAGTTTCTTGCCTATGCCCTGACGCCGATATTCCTCTGAAATCTGAAAGCATACCAGCTCTGCATAGCGTGCGTTCGCACCAAACAGATGATGGGAAACAGTTGCAAAACCAACGATCCGCCCGTCCATGAACGCGCCAAAGCCAGTCTGGTCAAGATTCATATGCTGCGATATATGTTCAGCGATTTCCCTGCGTTGTTCCAATGACCAGTTTTCCTCGTACAAAACCGGCACAAGCTTCCAGCCGCTGTCCGTCCTTCTC
>CAJOPV010000062.1 GCA_905236495.1 uncultured Christensenellaceae bacterium | reverse complement strand
TTTCTTGGCTGTATAGCTCTTTTGCGTCTCTTCGAGCCGCAACGAGCAGATAAACTTTGTTCGCACGTCTGCGCTTCGCGCATCCGCGCATCTTCTTCCTATTTCCTGGACGCCGCTTTCTCGTGCCTTCGGCCCGAGCGCGAAGGATCAATACATCACGAGATACCGTTCGATTTCCCACTTGCTTACATGGGTGCGGTAGGCGTCCCATTCCTTTTCCTTGCCTTCCACGTACTGGGAAAGCACATGCTCGCCCAATGCGCCGCAGATAACCGCGTCCTCCTTCAGGCATTCGATGGCCTCCCACAGCGTGCCGGGCAGGGATTTGATGCCCTTGGCGCCCCTTGTGGCGGCATCCATGGCGAAAATGTTTTCGGCGATCTCATCCGGCGGGGTCAGCCCTTTTTCAATGCCGTCCAGGCCCGCCGCCAGGCATACCGCCATGTTCAGGTACGGGTTGCAGCTGGGATCGGGGCAGCGAAGCTCCACCCGGGTGCCCATGCCCCGGGCGGCGGGGATGCGGATGAGGGCGCTTCTGTTGCTGGCGCTCCAGGCCAGGTAGCAGGGGGCCTCGTAGCCCGGCACCAGGCGCTTATAGCTGTTTACCAGCGGATTAGTGATGGCTGCCATGCCCCGCACATGGGCCAGGATACCGGCGATGAAGGCGTAGGCTTCCTTGGAAAGGCCCCGCTTGTCGCCGGGGTCGGCAAATACGTTTTTGCCATCCTTGAACAGGCTCATGTTGGTGTGCATGCCGCTGCCGTTGATGCCGAATACCGGCTTGGGCATGAAGGTGGCGTGGAGGCCGTTTTTCTGGGCCAGGGTCTTCACCGCCAGCTTGAAGGTCATGATGTTGTCGGCGGCGGTCAGGGCGTCTGCATACTTGAAGTCGATCTCGTGCTGGCCTGCAGCCACCTCGTGGTGGCTGGCCTCGATCTCAAAGCCCATCTGCTCCAGGGCCATGCAGATTTCCCTGCGGGTGCTTTCCCCGTGGTCCAGGGGCCCCAGGTCGAAGTACCCCGCCTCGTCGGAGGTGGTGGTGGTGGGCTTGCCCTGGTCGTCCGTCTGGAACAGGAAGAATTCGCATTCCGGGCCTACGTTGAAGGAATAGCCCATGTCCGCCGCCTTTTTCAGCACTTTTTTCAGCACGCCCCGGGGGTCGCCGGCAAAGGGCGTGCCGTCCGGGTTATATACGTCGCAGATGAGCCGGGCCACCTTGCCGTGCTGGGGCCGCCAGGGCAGGATGGCGAAGGTATCCAGGTCAGGCCGCAGGTACTGGTCGCTTTCGTTGATGCGCACGAAGCCCTCGATGCTGCTTCCGTCGATCATGATTTCATTGTTCACGGCCTTTTCGATCTGGCTGGCGGTGATGGCTACGTTTTTCAGCTGACCGAAAATATCGGTAAACTGCATGCGAATGAATTCCACGTCGCCTTCCCGCACCAGGCGGATAATGTCTTCCTTGCTGTACTTGCTCATGGGAAAACCTCCTTCATCCATCAATCAATAAAAAGGGGCAAGGGGCCTTATCATCGGCTCCCTTGCCATGCATGCAGGATAGCACCGCCGGGGCCGCTTGTCAATCCGAGGCGCTGTTTTTTTCCTGTTTTTGTCGTTTTGCCGGGGAGCCGCCGCATTGACAGCGAACAGCGAACCTGCTATGATACGCCCATCGAGACAAGGGCGTCCGAAAGGATGCGCTTGTCTCTTTTCGTTTTGAAGGGAGGATCGTTCAATGTGCTCCATCTTTGGTCTGACCGGCAAAGGGGTGCCCATGGAGCAAATGCGCGCCTGCTTTGACAGGACCCTGTCCCGAGGCCCGGACATGACGAGGTTTGAGGAAATCCCCATTGGCTTCCTGGGCTTCCACCGCCTTGCCATCATGGGCCTGGACGAGCGGGGCATGCAGCCCTTCCATCTGGGAAATGACGCCGTGGTCTGCAACGGCGAGCTCTACGGCTTCCGGCCTCTCAGGGATCGGCTGCTTGCCAAATATGAATTGCAAAGCCAGTCCGACTGCGAGATTTTGCTGCCCCTGTATCACGAATACGGGGTGGAAATGTTCAAGACCCTGGACGCGGAATTTGCCCTGATCCTGTGGGACGATGCGCGGCAAAAGCTGATCGCCGCCCGGGACCCCATCGGCATCCGGCCCTTGTATTACGGCAGGCTGCCCGACGGGGAATGGGCCTTTGCCAGCGAGCCCAAGAACCTGATGGGGCTGTGCGCGCAGATTCTCCCCTTCCCGCCGGGGCATTACTGGATGGACGGGCAGTTCATCCAATACGCCGATCCTGCCTACGTAGGCTATTTCACCATGAAAACCGAGGAAGAAGTCTGCGCGAAGCTCCGCCGTCTGCTCATGGACGGCGTTCAAAAGCGCCTGGACGCCGACGCCCCGGTGGGCTTCCTGCTCTCCGGCGGGCTGGATTCCTCCCTGGTGTGCGCCATCGCCCAGAAGCAGCTGTCGAGCCCCATCCGCACCTTCGCCATCGGCATGG
>CAJOPV010000061.1 GCA_905236495.1 uncultured Christensenellaceae bacterium | reverse complement strand
CAGGACCGGGTCTCCCGGTCCGAGGAGCAGTCAGGATGACTGCTTCCGATATCCATTTGCGACCGTAAAATGAGCGTTTCCGGGCAAGCATGCCCGGAAACGCCATTTTACAGCAAATGGATGCAATCCCATCGAAAGTCTGTTTACTGACTTTCGATGGCAGCGCATCGACCTGGTCGATGCGCTGAAGCGGGGCGTTCAAGCCCCGTTATTTTATTACAGCGCCTTCCACGCCGCCTTCAGCTCCTCCACCTTGTCCAGATGCTCCCAGGGCAGGTCGATATCCGTGCGTCCGAAATGCCCGTAAGCGGCTGTCTGGCGGTAGATGGGGCGGCGCAGGTCCAGGCGCTTTATAATGGCGTCAGGGCGCATATCGAACACCTTTTCCACCAGCCGCCCGATCTGATCGTCCGGGATCACGCCGGTGCCCCGGGTGTTCACCTGGAAGGAGACGGGCCTCGCCACGCCGATGGCGTAGGCCAGGGCGATCTCGCATTGCTTCGCCAGGCCGGCAGCCACCACATTTTTGGCGGCGTGGCGGGCGGCGTAGGCAGCGGAGCGATCCACCTTTGTCGGGTCTTTGCCGGAGAAGGCGCCGCCGCCGTGGGGGGCATAGCCGCCGTAGGTATCCACGATGATCTTCCTGCCCGTAAGGCCGGAATCCCCCGCCGGGCCGCCCAGCACGAACCGCCCGGTGGGATTGACGAAATACTTCGTTTCCGCGGTGAGCCATTCCGCCGGGATCACCTGCTTTATCACCTCTTCGAGCATGACGCGGCGGATCTCCTCCTGGGTGACGTTCTCGTCATGCTGGGTGGAAATGACGACGGTATCCAACGCAACGGGCCTGCCGTCCTCATAAACCACGGTAACCTGAGCCTTGCCGTCGGGCCGCATCCAGGGGCACAGGCCGGTTTTGCGCACCTGGGCCATCCGCCGGGTGAGCCGGTGCGCCAGGGCGATGGGGGCGGGCATCATTTCGGGGGTCTCGTCGCAGGCGAAGCCGAACATCATCCCCTGGTCTCCGGCGCCGGTCTCGTTTTCCGCTTTGTCCCGGGTCTCCAGGGCGGCATCCACCCCCTGTGCGATATCCGGCGATTGATCGTGCACCGCGGTGAGCACGGCGCAGCTTTGCCCGTCAAAGCCCTTCTTAGCCCGGTCATAGCCGATCTCGGTCACCACCTTCCTGACGATATCCGCAATGGGCACGTAGCCCCGGGTGGTGATCTCCCCCATCACCATCACCAGCCCGGTGGTGGCGCAGGTCTCGCAGGCCACCCGGCTTTCCGGGTCCTGCCGCAGCAATTCATCCAGCACGGCGTCGGAAATCTGATCGCAAATCTTATCGGGATGCCCCTCGGTAACGGATTCGGAAGTAAACAGGGTGCGCATGGAATGATCCTCCTTTTTCTTCATCTGAATGAATACCTTCGGGCCGCAAAACCCCACGAAAAAACCGCCTGCGTACAGACAAGCGGCATAAAACCCTTTCGTTCTGCGCCTTATCTGCCAGCGTGATCGCACGCTGCTGGAATTGGCACCTTGCGGTCTCCCGCCGGTTGCCGGGCTTCATCGGGCCAGTCCCTCTGCCGCTCTGGATAAGGTATTCAGTTCAGGGGTTAGTATATACGAATTTCCCGCCGCCGTCAATATTTCCGGGCAAAAAAATAACGCCGCCTGCCCAAAGCGGTCATTATTTCATGTCCTCTATCTGTTCTGCCAATAGATACCGGGCAAATCTGCGCAGCGTTTTTTGGTTTTCGACGGTCAGCTCCTGCTCTCCCAGCTTCATGTTGGGCGTCTGCCGGTCCGTTTCCTCCTGAATGCCCAGCAGGTAATCCGCCGTCACGTGATACAGCCTGCACAGCGCCTGCAAATGCCGGATGGGCAGCTCGTTGGCTCCGCGCTCATACCGGGCATACATGGTTTGGCTGGTGCCCAGATACTCCGCCACCTGCTGCTGGGTCATGTCCGCGTCCTCCCGCAGGTCCCGCATGATCCTGCAATACTCCTGCATGTTTCCTTCCTCCTCCTTTGCCGAATTCATTTTGCCCCTTCCATTAAGAAAGTATTATAAAGCCTCCCGGCAGCCAATCACATATTTAATAAATAGATGATATTTTTACTATTGACTTTAGTATATTTTTTTACTATAATGTCCATGAAATAGATCAAAAAGTTTCTCATCCATCCATTTTTACCGCAAGGAGGAATTGAAATGTCCAGATGGAAGCATAACAAAGAAAAAAAACCAAATAAACACAGCCTCAATCTCTCTGCGTTATCCAAACGATTGTTGTGTTTCTTAACTACAATAGTCCTTGTTTCTTGCATTTTGAGAGTTGACAATGCACAGGCAAAAGCTCTGACAAGTCAAATCACTGTTTACACACAGAACAATTATACTTCCTCGAAATGGAATCTTGCTGGTGGATCAGGAAGAAATTTGAAAACGGCAGGATGTGTCCTTTTTGCATGGGCACATTCAATAGAAATGCTTAGTGATACGAAAAGAGGCGATGATCTATTAACTGAATTAATCGGCGTTTAAATTAAGTTGTTATCAGGCCTTCGGGCGCTACGCTCAGGCTTACAAGGATCAGGTGGAAGTCCTGAAAGCCATCATGGATTGATCCATCCCCATCCCCTCCCCCGGCGGAGCTCCTCCGCCGGGGGTTTTTCAGCCTTCGGGCCCCGCCGTCGATTGACATTCCGGGTTGGATAAGGTATCATGTGAGATGGCAAAACCGCCTGAAAGGAGAAGACCTATGCAGAATTCCGTTGATAAAACCATGAGCATCGGCGAGGTGCTGAATATTCACCGGGGCACCGCCCGCATTTTTATGGAGTTTGGCATGCATTGCCTGGGCTGCCCCCATTCCATCGGCGAATCCATCGAGATGGCCTGCGCCGTTCACGGGGCCAACGCGGACGAGCTGGTGCACCAGCTGAACGAATTCCTGGCTACTGCCGAATAAACCGAAAAAGAGGATCGATCCATGCGCCAGCTGACTGTGGCATCCCTGAGCCGGGATGTGAAATTTGAAGGCTTTTTACTGGTCCGCTCCGCGGAGCAGCGCACCTCCTCCAACGGCGGGAAATACCTGGATATGACCCTGTGCGATACCACCGGGGATATCAACTGCAAGATGTGGGACGGTACGGTGCAGCCCCCCAGGCAGGGGGCCGTGGTGAAGGTGCGGGGCACGGTGCAGGAATACAACGGGAGATTGCAGCTGCGCGTGGAGCGCCTGCGCAATCCCGGCCCGGAGGACGACGTGGACGCCTCCCAGCTGATGCCCTGCGCCCCGGAAAAGCCGGAAAGCATGCTGAATGAAATCCACCGCGTCATCGACAGCATGCATACCCCGGAGCTGCAAAAGATTCTGCGGGAAATGATCCGCATGTGCGGCGATCGGCTGAATTATTATCCCGCCGCCCAGCGGGTGCACCATGCGGAAAAAAGCGGCCTATTGCATCACACCCTATCGGTGCTCCGGGCGGCGGAGGCGATGCTGCCCCTGTATCCCTTCCTGGACGCCGATCTGCTCCTGGCAGGGTGCATCGCCCATGACCTGAGCAAAACGGCGGAATTTATTTCCGACGAGGCGGGCAACGTATCCGATTATTCCGCGGAAGGCCAGCTGCTGGGCCATCTGGTACATGGCGTCAGCCAGGTACAGGAGGCCGCCCGGCGCTGCGGCGTCACCGGGGAATACGTGCTGCTGCTTTCCCATATGGTGATCTCTCACCACGGGCAGCCGGATCACGGCAGCCCCCGGCCCCCCATGTTCCCGGAGGCCGAAATGCTGCACCTATTGGACGATATGGACGCCAAGATGAACGAAATGGAGGGCGTGATGCGCCGCACCCCCGTGGGGGCCTTCTCGGAAAAAATCTGGTCGCTGGACCGCAGGCTCTATCACCCCCGCACCTACGCCGCCCTGGCAGCCCTGGCGGAGGAGCAGGCCGCCGCGCCGGCTGAAAATGCCAGCGCCTACGACGGCTTATTGTAAAATTGTTGAAAACGCCATCGGATAGCGGGAAAACCCTTGACGAAAGATGAAGAAACTGTTACAATAGTATAAACATCCCCGGACATTTTTTCGCATGCCGCTTTTTGAAGCAGGCAAGGGCGATGAAGGAGGCTTCTTCCGATGAAAAAAGCGTTGCTGCTTTTCTCGCTGGCGCTGACGGTGATCCTGGTCGCCGGGTGCGCCGCCAATGAATCCTATCCCGAGGCCGGCACCGTATCCCAGCAGGCCGACCCCATGACGGTGAACACCGCCACCGACGCCCCCGCCAGGCCTGAAAACAGCCTGCCGGAGGGCTATGACCCCGCCTCCGAGGAGGACGGCGGCAGCGGTTACATCCCCGGCGCGGCCTACGATACCCTGGGCAATCAGATTTACGCCGGGGCCACCCCCATCCCCCTGAACCCCATCGATATGCCCACGCCGACCCCCCGCCCGCCGCTGACCTTCACCTACGGCGACGCCGTGGCGAATAACCTGAAGCTTTCCTTCCAGGCCCCCGTGGGCTGGCAGATGGATACCTCCGCCGCCGATACCCTGATCCTGCAGGATCCCAATGCCTACGATAACGTAAACGCCGTGATGACGGTGAAGATCACCTCTGTCCCCTCCGCCTATAAGCTGGCGGATACCAAGACGGAAGTCAGGAACATGCTCAAGGAGATCGGGCAATACAACTACGCCGAATGGACCACCACCGAGCTGGCGGCCCGCACCCTGCTCAAGAAGGACGGCTACTACGCCAACTACCGGGGCGTGTATTACGACGGCACCATCGTCCGGGGCCGGGTGATGGTGGCACTGCTGGACGGCAACAGGATCATCACGCTGCATATGTCCTGCCCCGCCGGGTACAACGAAGCCTATATGGGCGTGGTGGCCCACTTCCGGGATACCCTGAAGCAGGTGCAGTAAGCATTCCAATACATGAAAAAGCTGCCGAGGCGATGAGCCCCGGCAGTTATTTTATTTTGGCAGGATCAGCCTTCCATGTCGATCAGGAAAGCGGTATAGGCCTGAATGGCTTCGTACAGGTCCGCCTTGCTGATGATCTCGTTAGGGGCGTGCATGGAGAGGACGGGCACGCCGCTGTCGATGACCTCCATGCCGTAGAGGGCGCAGATATAGGCGATGGTGCCGCCGCCGCCCAAATCCACCCGGCCCAGCTCCGCGGTCTGCCAGGACACATTATGTTCGTCCATGATCTTCCGCAGACGGCCCATGAACTCAGCGTTGGCATCGTTACTGCCGGATTTGCCGCCCCGGCCCGTGAACTTATTGTAGCAGACGCCCCGGCCCAGGTAGGCGGCGTTTTTCTTTTCAAAAGCGGAGGCGTAGAGGGGATCGTAGCCCGCGCTGACGTCGCAGGAGAGCATGCGGCTGTTTGCCAAAGCCCGGCGGAGCTTCAGATCGCCGCCTTCGCCTGTCAGCTGCATCAGCTCCGCCACCGCGTTTTCAAAATACTGGGCCTGCATGCCGGTGGCGCCTACGCTGCCGATCTCCTCTTTATCCGCAAGCAGGCAGCAGCAGGTGTATTCCGGCGCCGCGGGCAATTGGAACATGGCGGCCAATTCGGCGTAAGCGCACACCCGGTCGTCGTGCCCGTAGCCCAAGATCATGCTGCGGTCCAGGCCGTAATCCCGGGCTTTCCCGGCGGGCACGGCCTCGATTTCGGCGGAGATCATATCCTCCTCCTCCAGGCCGTACTTGTCCCGGAGGAATTTCAGCAGCATGGCCTTCACCGGCTCCTTCTCCTCCCCCTGCAGGGGCTGGCCCGCCAGCATGATATCCAGGCTTTCGCCGGTGATGGCTTCGCTGAGCTTTTTCCCCATCTGCTCCTGGCTCAGGTGGATGAGCAGATCGGAAATGCCCACTACCGGGTCGTTCTCGTCCTCGCCGATGACGATGGGCACCAGCGTGCCGTCCTTCTTCGCCACCACGCCGTGGAGGGCCAGGGGCCGGGCCACCCATTGATATTTCTTGATGCCGCCGTAATAGTGGGTGTCGGCGTAGGCGATGTCGGTATCCTCATAAAAGGGGTTTTGCTTGATATCGATGCGGGGGGAATCGATATGGGCCCCCACGATGTTCAGGCCCTTTTCCAGGGGATTGCGGCCTACGTGGAACAGCATCACGGCCTTCCCCATCTGCACCTGATAAAGCTTGTCCCCCGGCTTTACGCCATGTCCCTTTTGAATGGCGGCCCTCAGATCGATATACCCGTTTTCCTCCGCCAGGCGCACCGCTTCCCGGGCGCATTCCCGCTCGGTCTTGCCGGCGTCCAGGTAGGCCTTATATCCCTTGGCGGCGGCCTCCACCGCTTTCAGAGCCTTTTTATCATACTTTTTCCAGGCGTTGGGGCGTTCCATCCATCATCACTCCTTTATTGCATTGCCGGTTTGCCGCAACTATCCTACCACGGATGCGGGAAAAATACAAGCAAAAAAGCGGGCCCTCCAGGGAAGACCCGCCGGACAAAGGAACCGATTTTTATTGAATGGCTGCCTGCCTTTCCAGCAGGGTGAGGAGATACACAAATTCTTCCTTATAGGGGTCGCCGGTGACGCTGCCGCAGCTCCGGGCCAGGGAAAGGGCGCTCTCCCAGGTGGCGTCGGCCTTGAATTCGCTGTCCCGAAGGAGCATGGCGCCCTCCGCCACAGCGGCGGCAAAGCGCATCTGATCGCTCCAGTCGGCATTGATTTCCGTTTCCAGCGGATAGGTTTCCAGGGTGCTTTCCGCTTCGCCGGGCAGCTTATAGCGGATGTTCAGCGTCAGCCACTCGGGGCTGTCGGAAGAGGAATCCGGGGCGTACTTGCTTTGCGGCAGGTTCATATCCGCCTCGCTGCCCGCGGGCACGATCTCATACAGCGCCGTCACCCGATGCCCGCTGCCGATCTCGCCGCCGTCCTTGGCATCGTCGGCAAAATCCTGGGCCGCCATGACCCGATCCTCATACCCGATGAGCCGATAGGCCGCCACCTTGCCGGGGTTAAAATCCAGTTGCAGCTTCACATCCCGGGCCACCTCCACGAAGGTGCCCCCCGCTTCCGTCACCAAAGCCCGCCGGGCCTCGAAGATGGAATCCAGGTAGTAATAGTTGCCGTCGCCGTAGTCCGCCAGGGCCTCCAGCTTGTTATCCTTGTAATTGCCGTAGCCCACGCCCAGCATGGTGAGGCGCACGCCGCTCTGCTTCTTTTCCATCACCAGCCGTGCCAGGTCCCCTTCGCTGGTAATGCCTACGTTGAAATCCCCGTCCGTCGCCATGAGGATGCGGTTCACGCTGCCCTCGTCAGCATACTGTTCCGCCAGCTGATACGCCGTCTGGATGCCTGCGGCGCTGTTGGTGCTGCCCTTGGCCTCCAGGCCGGATATCGCCTCCATGATGCGCACCTTGTCCGCCGCCGGCACCCCGGCAAGCACCACCTCGTCCCGGGAAGCGTAGGTAACAATGGAGACGGTATCGGTAGGCGCCAGCTCCTCCAGCAGCATCAGGAACGCCCGCTTCACCAGATCCAGCCGGTCGGAGCCGAACATGGAGCCGGATACGTCGATGAGAAACACCAGGTTATTCCTGGGCAGATCCTCCGTGCCGATATGCGCGGCCTGCAGGCCGATCTGCAAAAGCAGGGTATCCTTATTCCAGGGGCATTTTGCCAGCTCCATGGTGACCCCCAGGGGGCTGTCTCCTTTGGGCTCCAGGTAATCATAATGGAAATAGTTCAGCATTTCCTCCACCCGCACCGCGTCCGGGGGTACGGGCTTTCCCGCCAGGATCAGGGAGCGCAGCTGGGCGTAGGACGCGGTATCCACGTCCGCCGCGAAGGTGGAAAAAGGCGACGCGCTGACGGATTGAAAGCCGTTTTCCCGGAAGAAGGTGTATTCGTTGGTGTTCCAGTCCAGTTCATATTCCCGGGCGGCCCCGGATGCGGAAGCGGAATAGTAATAGCTGACGCCGTCGGTCAGGGCTTCCTCTGTCGCCATGTCCCAATCCAATAGGTTTTTGCTGACCCCCGCCTGGGCGAGAGCGTTTTCCGAAAACAGCACCTGACAGGTCTTTTCATCCGCCATGCCGGTAACCAGCAGGCTGTTTCGCCGCTGGAAGGCCATGAGGGCCTGCTCCGTTTCCTCGTCAAATTCGCCGGTGGGGTCTTGGTCCAGGTAGAGCAGTTCCTTCAGCCTTTCCTGGATTCGGGTGACTTCCTCGCCGCTGTCGCCCCGCTGCCAGATGGTCTCCTGGGCCAGGGCAGGCAGCGCCAGGCACAGCGTCAGCATCAGCGCCAGGCCCGCGCACAGCATTTTTTTCATTTTCTTCATGGGATCGCCCTCCTTTTTGATCTTCTCACCCTATCAGACGAAGGAAAAGGAAAATAGTTCCCAATGCCGAAAAATTTT
>CAJOPV010000060.1 GCA_905236495.1 uncultured Christensenellaceae bacterium | reverse complement strand
TTCCCTCAATAACCTTGTCAGCGACCTGATGCAGCAATTGCAGGAGAAGTAATCAGTCATGGCGGAAGGGGCCGCCGCGGCTCCTTGAGCCCTGGGGCAAGGGATTTGATACCCGCCATAACCCCCGGGATAGCTCGAAAAGGCCGCAGCCCTTTCGATTTTCATTTGCAGGATCGGGTCTCCCGGTCCGAGGAGCCGTCAGTATGACTGCTTCCGATATAAAATCGCGACCGTAAAAATGAGCGTTTCCGGGCAAAAATGCCCGGAAACGCCATTTTTACGGCAAAGTGATCCGCTGTTTGGGGGGGGACAGCCCCCATGCGTTTTACTTCAACACCCCGATTTTCTTCCCCAAATACTTCCCCCAGGCCAGCACCTCCCGGAAATGGTTTTTCACCCAGTATTCCGGCTTACAGGGGCTGCCGATGCCGTTGGGCTGCAAGCCCAGGTCTCTGGCGATGACAAGGGCCCGGGGCAGGTGATAATCGCTGGTGACGACGGTGACGGCGGTGGCGCCGGGGGGCAGGAGAGCAAGGGCGTTTTGCAGGTTTTCCTCTGTATTGCGGGAGGTGACGTCCGCCTGGATCTGGCTTTCCGGCACGCCGCGGCTGATCAGCCAGGCGCGCATCACCTGGCCTTCCGGCGCGGGCTCGTTCGTGCCCTGAGCGCCGCAGACGATGACGGGCTGGGGGCCCTGCTGCCAGGCGGCGAGGGCGGCCTCAAGCCGCAGCTCCAGCTGGGGGCTGGGAGTGCCGTCCGAATACACCTGGGCGCCCAGCACGATGATGGCCTGGCTGTCGCCGCTTGCCTTGGGCGGATATTTTTCCGCCAGGCACAGGGCACCCAGGCCGATAAGGAATATTGCCGCCGCCAGCACCATCAGCTTAAAAATCAAATGCATCAGCCATCCTCCCGGCCCGCCGCGTTTTCTTTTCGCCATAGGCTTCCTCCGCTATTTCTTGATTTGGGGCTTCAGCATACGCTGGGGCCTGTCCGCCGCCAGGGGCTCCTGCTGAAAGGGAGCGGCCTGATCGTCGGTAAAAAAGTGATGGGCAAAAAAGCTGTAATCCTGCTGCCCCGCCACGATCACGTGATCGTACAGGCGGATGCCCGCCCCTTCCAGCAGCGCGAGCAGCTCCCGAGTCACCGCCACATCCTCCCCGGCGGGGAAGGGCGAGCCGCTGGGATGGTTATGGGTCAGCACCGCCCCGGCGGCGTTGCGCCGGATCAGCTCCTGCAAGACCAGCCTGGGCAGCACGCCCACTTCCGTAGGCGTGCCCTCGGCGATGAGGGAAGCGGAAAGCAGCTGCAGCCGGGCATTGAAGCACAGGAGATAAAACCGCTCGTGATTGACGCCCAGGAACAGCGTGCGGCAATAGGCCGCCAATTCCTCATAGGTGCCGATCTTTTGCCTCGGGGCCAGTTTTTCCCTTTGATACAACCGCAGCAGGGGCACCAGGGCGGAAATCAGCGTGGCGGTCTGTTCCCCTACCCCGGGCACCTGCCGAAGCTCCTCCGCGCTGGCCTCCATCACGGCGGACAGAGAGCCGAAACGCTGGATGAGCCGGTGAGCCAGGGGATTCACGTTGATCCGGGGGATGGCGAAGGTGAGCAGCAGCTCCAGCGCCTCATGCGGCGCGAAATGATCCAGCCCCTCCCGGGCAAAGCGCTCCCGCAGCCTGGTGCGGTGGCCCGAATGATCCGCGTTGTTTTCCACGGTCGAACGCCCCTTTTCCGTTGATGCGAAATTATTTTATCATTTTCCCGTATGATTTGCAAGAAAAGGAGAGATCGGCGCGTTTTATTGCCGACGCCTCTCCCGGCGGAACGGATTTGTTAAATGTGCGTAAAAGAAATGAAAAAAATCCGAAAAGGTTCTTTTCTTGCCGGGGAATATGGTGTATAATGATCGGGAGGGCCTGGGAGCCCCGGAGAATGCGACACACAAAGGGAGGCGAAGCGGCTTGGCGGGATTTTGGGACCAGGTGCAGACCTTCTTTTGGAATATCATTCACCGCCCCACCTGGGTGGATTATGTGGATATCCTCATCATCGCCTTTTTGATCTATCAGCTGGTGAAGCTGACCCGGCAGACCCGGGCCGTGCAGGTATTGCGGGGCCTTGCCATCATCATCGTCGCCAGCTATATCAGCGAGCTGATCGGCCTGACGGCCCTGAACTGGCTGCTGCGTACCATCCTGAACAACGGCGTCATCGCCCTGATGATCCTGTTCCAGCCCGAATTGCGCAAGGCCCTGGAGCAGATCGGGCGCAGCACGAAGCTGGACCGTTCTACCCAACGGGATGAGAGCGAGCGGGTGGTGGATGAGATCACCCAATGCCTGCTGCATTTGAGCCGCAGGAGGGTGGGCGCCCTGATCGTATTTGAACAGAAAACAGGCCTCAAGGACGTGACCGAAACGGGCACCGCCATTGATTCCCTGATTTCCGCTCCCCTGCTGGAAAATATTTTTGAGCCCAACACCCCCCTCCACGATGGCGCGGTGATCATCCGGGGCCAGAGGATCGTGGCGGCGGCTTGCGTGCTGGAGCTGACAAAATCCAGCGCCGTCAGCCATGACCTGGGCACCCGTCACCGGGCGGGCCTGGGCGTCAGCGAAAACAGCGACGCCGTGGTGCTCATCGTCAGCGAAGAGACGGGCATCATTTCCATGGCCCGGGAGGGCAAGCTGACCCGCCATCTGGACGCGGAGGCCATCCGCAAGCAGCTTCGGGATATGTACCATGAGGAGCATTCCCGCCTCTGGCGGCTGACCCATCGGGCCCTGTTTGGCAGCCGGAAAGGAGGGGCAGACCGTGATGAATAACGATCCCACCCGCCTGACGACGGAAAACGAAACCGAGAAGAAGGCAAAGCCCGGCTTCTGGCGGCGGCTTTGGAACGTGGTGAGCCGACAGTGGGGCTGGAAGCTGATGAGCCTTTTGCTGGCGGTGTGCCTGTGGGGGGTCCTGATCTCCCAGGATTCCGCCCTGCCCCGGGATAAGGTGATCGACGGGGTAAGGGTGACGGTGACCAACGCCGCCACCCTGCGGGCCAGCGGCTATATCGTGGTGGACGGGCTGGAGGATGTGGATACGGTGTCCATCCGGGCCCGGGTGCCCCAGAAGAATTATTCCGCCGTCGGCGCCTCCAATTATACTGCCCGGCTGGACCTGAGCCAGATCCAGGAGGCGGGAAAACAGACCGTCGCGGTCACGGCCTCCACCTCCAATACCGCCCAGTACGGCACGGTGCTGGAGGTCATTGATCCTGACGTCACGGTGACGGTGGAGGAATACGGCACCCAATCCCGGGTGCCGGTAGAGGTGCGCCTGACGGGAGAGCTGGCGGACAGCTATTTTGCCGGCGCTCTGAGCCGCACCGTGGAATACGTGGATATCAGCGGCCCCAAATCCCTGGTGGAGCGGGTCAGCCGCTGCGTGGTGGAATGGGATCAAAGCCTGCTTTCGCCGGATCGCAGCCCCAATACCGCCAATCTGCCCTTCGTGTTTGAGGACGCCGCGGGCAATCCCGTCGAAAGCGCCCATATCACCGCCACGGTCAGCGGGCAGTCCACCGCCGTCACCCGGGTGAGCGTCAGCCAGGAAATTTCCTATAAGGCCCAGGTGCCGGTGGATACGGACAACCTGTTTACCGGCACCCCGGCGGAGGGCTACGCCGTCAGCAGCGTGCGGGTGGCCCCGGAATATGTGACGATCGCCGGAAGCAAAGAGGCCATCGCCCCGTATCTGGAGGCGGGCAGCGCCTTTTATACCTATGAACAGCTGGATATCAGCGGGCAGAGCCGCACGGTATCCGGCTTCCTCACCCTGCGGAGCCCCCAGAACATGGATTATATCAGTGCCAGCGCCGTGCAGGTGATCGTATCCATCCTGCCGGAGGCCTTTGTAAACGCCGCCGGAAGCGGTCAGGAAAACCCATGAACAGCTTTGCCAACACGCTATTCGCCATGCTCTTCGGCTGGGCCCGTTCGGTGATCCAGCGGGTTTGGAGCGCCGCCGCGGAGGGCCGCCTCAGCGGCTTTTTTACATGGCTGGGGGATCATTGGCTGTGGGTGGCGCTGTTTCTGGTTCTGGCCTGCACGGCGGCGGATTTCATCGTGTGGTTCGTCCGCTGGCAGCCCTATAAGGTGTGGCAGACCCACGTGCGGGCCCTGCGCCGCTTTTTCCGGGGGGAATGGCGGCAGAAAAAGCGCTTTGAGCAGGGCTACCGGGACGCGGTGGTGCCTGTGGATTTAACGGCGGCATCCCCGGTGGAGAGCGCTCCCGATCCCCAGGCGTGGAGCGAGGCGGAATGGGCCGCCCCGGCGGAGAGCGCCTATGCGCCGCCCCTGGAAAACGCCTATTT
>CAJOPV010000059.1 GCA_905236495.1 uncultured Christensenellaceae bacterium | reverse complement strand
TCCAGATCCTTATCATATGGCACCTGCTCCAGGCAGCCATCATGTAAGCAGCAAGCCCAGATAACACACTGGATGCAGGCTATTTCCCTTATATTATACCATCGCTGTCAAAGGAAGGACTGAGTTATGCTTCTCAGAGTTAATTCCGGAGGCAATTTTGCAAAGTAAATTCAGCACAGAAACCGGAATTTACTTTGCAAAGTAAGTAGATTTCGTGATATAATCATCAGGGAAATGGAAAAAAGGATGTGAAAGGAGTTCATGCCGATGAAAAACTTGCCTGTTGAGTTCTGGTTGATTGCTGTTCTTTTCCTGGGAGGTATCATCGCCTGTATCGTCAGCGGAACAGCTTTGGGAGCCATTGCCTGTGCGCTGATCGGTGCCGCCGGATTATATGCTGTCATCCGGAGAGACAGGGCAAATAAATAGGCATCGGCAAAATCTTCAACGAACTGCCTGAAAAGTATTTTCCGCCCATCCAGATCCTTGTTGTATGGTACTTGATCCAGGCAGCCATCATGCAAGCGATAAGTCCAGAAAACTCACTGGATGCAGGCTCTTTCCCTTATATTATATCGTTGCTGTCAAAGGAAGGGCCAAGTTGCGCTTCTCAGAGTTAATTCCGGACAGGATTTTTCAAAGTAAATTCAGCTGCCAAAACGGGATTTACTTTGAAAAGTAAGGAAAAAGTAAAGGCAGAGGATCCTGCGGGATGAAGAATAAGCGCCGGATCGTTCTATCAGCAGAGAAGGAGGAGGAAGCTATGAAAAAAGGAATGTGTGTTTTGCTCGCGCTGACGGTGCTGCTGGGCTTTTCCGCCCGGGCGGATACGGACGATTGGGAGATCCATGAAAGCGCGTTCGGCTTTACCATGCTGTATCCCGCTTTCCTGCTGGATGCCTACGGCGTCCCGGCGGCGGATGCCTGGTGGGACACCGAGATGTTTGAGCCACGGGCGTCGGATGCGGACGCCGCGATGTGGTACCTGGCGGTGCCGGAGGACGGCGGGCAGGACTGGGAAGGGGAGGGCTGGCAGCGCCTGACGGTGGATGAACCCGGCGTGGAAATGGACGTGCCCTTCGATCTGCGCTATGCCCTGTACCAAAGCGAAAACGGGGAAACGCTGCTGGAGGAAGTGCGGCTGCAGTCCCCCGTGGCTGATTTTGGGTACGAGGCGGGCTTTGAATACGTGTTCGATCTGCGCTTTCCTGCGGAGGATGACGGCGGTTGGCGGGATATTTTTGAAATGATGCTGGAAACGGCGGCCTTCCCGCCTCAGCCCGCCCAGGCTGGCTCCTTCCGGCTGGATTTCTTTTACGGCGGCGCGGCGGGGATGCAGTTCATCCCGGTGATCGTGGACGAGGAGGCGGAGCCGGTCGTGCTCCGCGCCCAGGCGGAGGTCAGCGATTTTGTGCTGGAAAAACTGACCTGGGATGAGGAAACCTTCAGCGTTTCCGGGACGGATACGCTGTACGCCGCCGATACCTTCACCTTTGGGGACAATCTGGAAATCTTCTGCTATTTTTCCGATGTGCTGCCCGATCTGCGCATCCGCTGCGTGAACGGGGACGGAGAGGCAGAGTGCTGGTATCTCTTCCAGAGCGGACGGGACGGCAGCCTTTTGCTGCTCAGCGAAGACGAAATCGGCTAACGTATGAACGCCTCATCCGGCCCTTCGGGCCAGCTTCCCCTCAAGGGGAAGCTGGCGGGCAGAGCCCGGCTGATGCGGCGGAAATGAACTGAAGGGAAAAACCTCCTCCAATTGCCTTTCTTGGAGGAGGTTTTCAATATCATACCATCATACCGAAGCCGCGCCGGTGAGGGGCGCACGGATTAGCGATAGATAATTTCGTCCCGCTTGGGGCCGTTGGAGAGCATGGTGAAGGGGCATTCCACTTCCTTTTCCAGGAATTCCACGTACTGGCGGCACTTTTCGGGCAGGTCTTCATACCGGGTGATGCCCCGGATATCCTGCTTCCAGCCGGGCAGGGTGACATATACGGGCTTGGCCCGATCCAGCAGCGGCGTGACGGGGAAATCCCTGATCTGCCGCCCGTCGATTTCGTAGGCCACGCAGACCTTGATTTCGTCCAGGTAGCCAAGCACGTCCAGGTTCGTCATCACGCAGTCGGTAGCGCCCTGGATCATGCAGCCGTAGCGGGTCGCCACCGCGTCGAACCAGCCCACCCGGCGGGGGCGGCCCGTTTTCGCGCCGTACTCCCCGGCGTCGCCGCCCCGGCGGCGCAGCTCCTCCGCCTCGTCGCCGAAAAGCTCGGTGGTGAAGGGCCCGGCCCCGACGCAGGAGGAATAGGCCTTCGTTACCGCGATCACCTGCTCAAAGGCTGTCACCGGCAGCCCCGCGCCTACGGCGCCGTAGCCCGCCAGGGGAGAGGAGGAGGTGGTGAAGGGGAAAATGCCGTGGTCCGGATCCCGCAGCGTGCCCAACTGACCCTCCAGCAGGATGCGCTTGCCTTCCTTCACAGCCTGATGAAGGTACTGGGCGCAGTCGCAGATCATGGGCTTGATCTGCTGGCCCAGGGCGTAGTACTTTTCGGTGAGGGCGTCCACG
>CAJOPV010000058.1 GCA_905236495.1 uncultured Christensenellaceae bacterium | reverse complement strand
TCAAAATACAGCGTATCCCCTTCGCCCCAGACGCCCCGATCGTTGCCCTCGCTGCCGATGCGCTCTTCTCCGCTGTACAGCACCCAGCTTTGGATCAGGTCAAAATCCCGCTGGTAATCCCAGTCCATCCAGGCCCGCACCCAGCTCTCCTGACCCTGCACCGTCACGGTGCCCTTCACATCCACCCCGTTCAGCGTGCATTCCGCCCGGGCGGTATAGGCGTCCGTCTGGTTTTCACCCGTCATCCGGGTCACGCCCGCTTCCCTGCGGACGGTGAAGGGGATATCCGTTTCCTCGCTGCCTCGGGAATAAGCGGCCCTGATGCCCTTACCGGTCTGCTGGTAGATGTTGTTCGTCCTGAACAGCACAGCTTTGCAGTTCAGTTCCTCCGCCGCACGTTCCTTCGGCACCTCGCATTCCTTCCAGCCGATCACCGTGCCGTCGGGCAGCAGCCTTTCCTCCCCGCCGATGATATCCAGATAGGTGCCGTCGGTCAGGGAAATTCCGTCATGCAGGTTGGCGGAGACGACGCACACCCAGCTATCCTTTTCCGCCGAGCGCATTTCCTCCACCACGGCGGCAAGGGGGCTGTCCGGGTCGATGGCGATTTCATAACCCCCGGCGTCAAACCATGCAGCGCCATCCACCTCTCCCCTGCCGGATTCCTCCGTTCGTACCAGGTTTCCCGACAACTGATAGGAAAGGAATACCCTTTCCCCGTCGTAGTACGCCTGATCGATGGTAACGGTGATGCCGTCGGAGGTGGTGACGCTTTGCCCAACCTGGGCTGCGACGGCGTCCAGGTCCCCCAGACGCTGATCCGGGTCATGGGTTTCCGCCAATTGAGCGAACACCCCCAGGCTCGCCGCCACGGCGGTGGCGGTGGTTAAGATTACCAGGATCAGGGCCAAAGCCAGGCCCAGAGAGAATTTCCGTTTCACTTGTTTTTCCTCCTCCCGGGAGGGAAGGGCCTGGATCATATCGTTCATCCGCTGCGCAAAGGCTTCCGTCATTTCGGGGTACGCCTGCCGCAGCGTTTCCTGATCGAATTGCTTCACTGTGCTCCCTCCTCTCCCAATGCTTTCTGCAGCGCGCCTCGCGCCCGGTACAGCCGGCTCTTCACGCTGGATACCGGGATGCGCAGCGCCGACGCGATTTCTTTTTCGCTCATACCCTCCATGTACTTGAGCAGGAAGGGCGTGCGCAGGATATCCGGCAGGGACTGGATGGCGTCCCGAAGGCCTATCTGCTCGATGCCCGGGGCCGGGGCGCCGCCCAGCTCCACCTCCGCCGCAGGCACCGTCCGGCAGCGCCTGCGGCTCAGGTCATAGCTGGCATTGATGAGGATGCGCATGATCCAGGCCTTTTCCGCCCCGGCCCTGGCTTTCTGCCGATGCTGCCAGGCGTTCAGCAGCGTTTGCTGCACGGCGTCCTCCGCGTCCTGCCGGTTTTCCAGGATGCTGTACGCCACCCTGTACATTCCCGGCACCATGGCACGGCTCAGCGCCACATACTGTGAATCCTCCATGGCTCATCCTCCGTCGAAATTGCAATTTCACTTATTAAACGCATGGCAGGGGGAAAAAGTTACATGCCCAGAAAAAAACAGCCCGCTTCCGGGCTGAAAAATCGTTTGATGCGGCAGTATTTCATTTTTCCAGCATGGCCTTGACCCGCAGCATGGCGGCCTTCACCGCGTTTTTCTTTTCCCCCTGCTCTGTCAGCGCCTCCACAGCCTGCCGCCCGTCCATGCCGGTGAGCATGAGATCAAACAGCCGGGCTTCCAGGGAGGCGTCCGGCGCCTTTTCCGCTTCCGGCAGCTTCACTCCCCGCAGGTCCGCTACCAGGCAATACTCGCCCTTTTCGCTTTTCTCGTTGGCTTCCAGGGCGGCAAGCACCTTATCCGGCGTGCCCCGGAGGGTCAGTTCATGCAGCTTCGTCAGATCGCAGCTCACCGAAAGCAAAGCCCCCGGCAGCGTATCCCCGATGGCCTTCACCAGCGCTTTCACCCGATGGGGCGATTCGTGAAACACCGCGCCTTCCGATTTCCGCCCGATATCCAGAAGCTTTTCCCTGAGTTCGCTGCCCTGCCGGGGCAGAAAGCCGTAAAACGTGAAGGAGGAAAAATCAAACCCGCTGACGCTGACCGCCGCCGCCAGGGCGGTGGGCCCCGCCACGGCGATGACCGAAATGCCCTTCTCCGCCGCCAGCCGCACCAGTTCCACCCCCGGGTCCGATATGGCGGGGGTGCCCGCGTCGGTCACCACCGCCGCGTCCATATCCTCCGCAAGCATACGGGCCACGATCTCCGGGGCACGGCTGCGCTCGTTATGCTGATGGCAGGAGATCAGCGGCGTATCGATGCCGAAATGGGCGGTCAGCTTCCGCGTCACCCGGGTATCCTCCGCCGCGATGAGGGAAACGGCCTTCAGCGTTTCCACCGCATGGGGGCTCATGTCCGATAGATTCCCGATGGGCGTCGCCACCACATACAGCGTGCTCATGCGTCCTCCCTCTTCTTTTCAAACACCCGCAGCGTAGCGCTGTGGGCCCGGGGATTCATCTCCAGCTCCGTTTGCCCCGCCTTGACCGCCCCGCCCAGGGCCCGGCCCAGGGGCTTTCTTCCGCAGGTGCAGATGGGGGCCTTCGGAGGGCAGACGCAGGGGTTCTGGAATTTGCGGAAGGTCAGCTTCACGATCCTGTCCTCCACGGAATGGAAGGTGATCACGCACAGCCGCCCGCCGGGCAAAAGCATATCCGTCCAATCCCTGAGCGCCTTTTCCAGCGGCGCCAGTTCGTCGTTCACCGCGATGCGCACCGCCTGGAAGGTGCGCCGGGCGGGGTGGCCTTCTTCCTTCCGGCGCACCGCTTTGGGGATGGCGGCATCCACCACCGCCACCAGATCCTGCGTCGTTTCCAGGGGCTTTTGGGCCCGCTTTTCCATCAAAATCTGCGCGATGCGGGCGGCCCACTTTTCATCGCCGTAGGCCCGCAGCACCCGGCAGAACTCCTCCTCGCTCACCGTGTTCACGTATTCCGCCGCAGTGATCCCCTGAGTGGGGTCCATCCGCATATCCAGCGGCGCGTCCTCGTGATAGGAAAAGCCCCGGCCCGGCGTATCCAGCTGATGGGAGGACACGCCCAAATCCAATAAACCGCCGTTCAGTCTGACCCCGGGCAGCAGCGCCTTGACATCGTGAAAATTACCGTGGACAGCATGAAAGCCAGGGTATTCCTTCAGCCGTTCAGACGCCGCCGCGATCGCCGCCGGGTCCCGGTCGATGCCGTACAAAAGCCCCGAATCCCCGATGCGCTTCAATATCTCCTCGCTGTGCCCGCCGCCCCCCAGCGTGCCGTCGGCAAACACGCCCCCCGGCGCCGGGGCCAAAGCGTCCAATACTTCGCTTAGCAGAACGGGAACATGATGAAAAGGCATAGCCGCTCCTTTGATCCTCTGTGCGTTCCTCCGCTGAAGCTGCGGCGGAGAAGCGGATGATTGCAGGCCGGGCGCAGGCCCATCTTCTGCAGGGGCGGCAATTTGCCGCCCCTGCGGCGGGGAAAGACCGTTTTCATTTTCTCGAAACGATGCTTCCCAATCCGCTTTTCCGGATGGGGGCCTCCCCCGGTCGTTTCCGTTACCCTAATTCCGCGATCCGGGCTTCAAGGGCGACCAGCATCTGCTTATTCTTTTCCAGCTTTTCTTTTTCCGCAGCCACCAGGCTGGCGGGCGCCTTGCTGACGAAGCCGGGGTTATTCAGCTTGGCTTCGGCCCGGGCGATCTCGCCCTGGATATTCTGGCGCTCCTTGTTAAGGCGGGCCCGTTCCTTCTCAAAATCCACCAATTCGCCCAGAGGGATGAAAAACTCCCCGGCGCCGCAGACGGCGCTGACGGTCTTTTCGGCGATCTCCGCGCCCTGGGACAGCATTTCCAATTGGCTGACGCTGGCGAGGCGGGCGAAATACACCTCTGTCCCCTCAAAGGCGTTCTGCCAGCCCGCGGCGGGCCGCACCATGAGCCGGGCCTTGTGGCTGGGCTGCACGTTCATGCCGGCGCGCAGGTTGCGGATGGCGCGGATCATATCCATCACGCCCTCCATCCGGGCGCTTTCGGCGGGGAAATCATAATCGGAAAGGGGCTGAGGCCAATCCGCCAGCATGCAGGAGGCGTCCTCCTCCCCGGGCAGGTTCTTATACACTTCCTCGGTGAGGAAGGGCATGAAGGGATGCAGCAGGCGCAGCAGGCCGGAAAGCACCGTCTGCAGCACAGCCCGGACGGCGGCCCTGCGGCCCAGATCGTCCCCCAGCAAACCGCCCTTGGCAAGCTCGATATACCAATCGCAAAACTCGCTCCACACGAAATCGTAGATCTTCTGGGCCGCCAGGCCGTACTCGGCCTCCTCCAGGTTTTTGCTGATCTGGCGCACAGCCTCGTTATACCGGGTCAGGATCCACTGATCCGGCAGCGTCAGCTCCTTCCCCGCCAGCTCCTCCTTGCCGTCCAGGTTCATCAGCACGAACCGGCTGGCGTTCCACACCTTGTTGGCAAAGTTCCGGGCCATTTCCACCTTCTCGACGGAATAGCGGGTGTCGTTGCCCGGAGAAATGCCCATCACCAGGGAAAAGCGCAGGGCATCGGCGCCGTACTGGTCGATGATCTCCAGGGGATCCACCCCGTTGCCCAGGGATTTGCTCATTTTCCGGCCCTGGGCGTCCCGCACCAGGCCGTGGATCACCACGGTGTCAAAGGGCGTCTGCCCCATGTTCTCGATGCCGGAAAAGATCATCCGGGCCACCCAGAAAAAGATGATATCATATCCCGTCACCAGGGTGGAGGTGGGATAGAAGTATTTCAAATCTTCCGTTTCCTCAGGCCAGCCCAGGGTGGAGAAGGGCCACAGGGCGGAGGAGAACCAGGTATCCAATACATCCTCATCCTGCCGGATATCGGTGCAGCCGCAGGAGCAGGCCGTGGGGTCTTCCCGGCTCACGATGGTCTTTCCGCACTGTTCGCAGTACCACGCGGGAATGCGATGGCCCCACCAGAGCTGGCGGCTGATGCACCAATCCTTGGTGTTTTCCATCCAATTATAATAGATTTTGCTGAACCGATCAGGCATGAACCGGGTCTCTCCCCGCTTCACGGCCTCCAGGGCGGGCTTTGCCAGGGGGGCCATCTTCACGAACCATTGCTTGCTCATCATAGGCTCGATCACCGTATGGCAGCGGTAGCAGGTGCCCACCTCGTGCTTGAGGGGCTCGATCTCCTTGAGGAGGCCCAGCGCCGTCAGGTCGGAAACGATCTGCTTCCGGGCGTCAAGGGTGGTCATGCCGGCGTACTTGCCGCAGTCCAGCACCTCCGGCTCGTTGACGGAAGCTTTGCCGCTTTGGAAGATTTCGTCCTGGGCGGCCTTGTCCGCCGGGCCGGTCATGCGCCCGTCGTAGGTGAACACCCGCACGATGGGCAGGCCATGCCGCTGGCCCACCTCAAAGTCATTGGGGTCGTGGGCGGGGGTGATCTTCACCACGCCGGTGCCCTTTTCCATGTCCGCATGCTCGTCGCACACGATGGGGATTTCCTTATTGATGAGGGGCAGTATCACATGGCAGCCGTGGAGGTGGGCATACCGGGGATCGGCGGGGTTGATGGCGACGGCGGTATCGCCCAGCATGGTTTCGGGCCGGGTGGTGGCAAGCTCCAGCGTCTCCCCCGTTTCCTTCACGGGATACAGGATGTGCCAGAAATTGCCGTCCTTTTCCTCATATTCCACTTCCGCGTCGGAAATGGCGGTCATGCAGCGGGGGCACCAGTTGACGAGGCGGTTGCCCCGGTAGATCAGGTCCTTTTCGTACAGCCGCACGAACACTTCCCGTACCGCCTTGGAGCAGCCCTCGTCCATGGTGAAGCGTTCCCGGCTCCAGTCGCAGCTGGAGCCCATGCGGCGAAGCTGCCGCGTGATCCTGCCGCCGTATTCCTTTTTCCAGGCCCAGGCGTGCTCAAGGAAGCCTTCCCGGCCCAGCTGCTCCTTGGTGAGGCCCTGGCTGCGCAGTTTTTCCACCACCCTCACCTCGGTGGCGATGGAGGCGTGATCCGTGCCGGGGAGCCAGAGGGTGGGGTCCCCCTTCATGCGGTGATAGCGGATCAGGGCATCCTGCAGGGTAGCGTCCATGGCGTGGCCCATGTGCAGCTGGCCCGTCACATTGGGGGGCGGCATCACGATGGTGAAGGGCTTTTTACCCTTTTCTATCTTCGGCGCGAAGGCCCCGGACGCCTCCCACTTTTCGTAGGTTTCCTTTTCAATAGCCTGGGGATTATAGGTTTTCTCCATGGTAAATTCCGACATTGGAACCGCCCTTTCTTTTTTTCCGGGGGGAGCCGCTTCCGAAAACCGATTCGGAGATTTCCCCATGAGCATCGGCTGCCCCGTGCTTGAATGAAAAAAGGCCCATCCGCCCGAAGGACGGATCGACCCGTGGTACCACCTTGCTTTACGGCATTGCTGCCGCCTTGAAACGCTGTAAGGCGCGTTACGCCGGGCGGACTACTGCTCTTTTCATCCGCCCCCCTCCCGGGCGACCTTCTGCCCTCGCTTCCCGGCGGCCTTTCAGCCTGTGAGCCGCCTCTCTTTCAAGGACGCGCTTGGGGGCATACTCCTCCCGTTCCTGGGGGTTATGCTATGAAACCCAGGGCAGGGCGCTTTCGCCCTCCCCTGGCTTCATACGCTGGAATGCTCAGGCATTCTTCTTTTCTTCGTCAACGACGATGACCTGCTTGCCGTCGTAATAGCCGCACGCCTTGCACACCCGGTGGGCCAGCTTCATCTTGTGGCACTGGGGGCATTCCACGATGGCGGGCAGAGACAGTTTCCAATTGGCGCGGCGGGAGCGACCCCGTGCCTTGGATACTTTTCCTTTGGGCAGAGCCATAATTACACCTCCTGATCCTCGTTCAGCAATTGCTGCAATGCCGAAAAAGGATGCTGGTCGGGCATGTCCTCTTGGCAAGCAGATGGCGCGTCTCCCGTTTCCAGGGCCCGCAGCGCCGGGCAATCCTCCCCGCAGGTGAACCGCATGGGCAGATTGAGCAGCGTCAGCGTCAGCGCCAGATGCGAAAGCTCCACCTTGGAGCCCTCGTAAACCATTTGCTCCTCCTCGTCCGGGGTTTCCTTTTCCGGGGCGAAGCGGTTCAGGCGGATGAACGTCTCGTCAAAGGGCGTTTCCACCTGATAGCTCACTTCCTGCAGGCACCCGGCGCAATGCCCGTGCACCGTGCAGTTCAGCGTTCCCCAGATGCGCAGGCTGTCGCCCGCCACGGAATGCCACCCGGTCAGGAGAGGCTCGTCAAACGTCACCGTTTCGCCGAAAATCTCCTGGGGAGGAATCCGGTCCCGATGCTGGAAGGGGATTTCCTCTCCCGGGGCGCGCAGCGCACGGGAAATATCCAGCAGCATCCTGCATCCCTCCAATCGTGACCGAATGCTATTATATCGTCTTTGGGGGGGCTTTGTCAATGCTTTTTTCTCGGGTTTTCCGCCTGGATTTTATAGTTTTTGGTCTTTCCCCTCATGCAGCGGGCTTTTTGCCCGGCTCAGTCGCTTTTCATCCAGGCCCCGCGGCGGCTGCGTCCCTCCTGCTGACCGGCATAAATCCGATCAGCGCGTCCTCCTCAAATAGATCAAAGGCCGTCACCGTGTCGGGAAATTCGATGACAGCGGCTTCAGCTTCTTCCTCCGAAGCGTGCGTTACTCCGGGCGCCGCAGGCCCTTGGGGTAGTGGTTTTTCATCTGCCCGCCGCTGGCCTTGATCCAGCCCAGGTTCAGCCCGTTCAGCGTCAGGACGTAATAGCCCCGCATGGCCTCCGGCCCGGGCAGCGCCTGCCCCGCCTGGTAAGCCCGCGCTTCCTCCCGGGATGCCGCCCGGGTCCTCTTTGCCGGGCAGGCCAGGGCCAGGGCGTGATCGGGAAAAAAGAGCCGCCCCTTGATTTCTCCCAGCTGCAGGCCCAGGCGCAATACGCGGATGCCCTGGAGGGGCGGAAGCTCCTCCGGCGCGGATACCGCCCGCCCGGCAAACAGGCCGCTGACCGTCACCGGCGCCTTGATATGCTCCCGGAGGAAATCCTCCGCGATCTGCCGATCCTGCTGAGGAAGCGCCGAAAGGGGGCTGGGGCCCGGCTTTGCCGACGGCCCCTCCGCTTTTTGCAGCAGCGCCGCAAAGTGGCCCTCCCCGCGAATCTCCTGGGGCCACAGCCGCAGCAGCCCATCACAAGGCGGCAGCCCCGGCAGCGAAAAGGGGACCGGGGAAAATTCGGGATGGCGAAACAGAAACGCCTGGATCACGCCCTCGTTTTCCAGGGCATTGAAGGTGCAGGTGGAATAGCACAGGCGGCCCCCGGGCCGCAGCAT
>CAJOPV010000057.1 GCA_905236495.1 uncultured Christensenellaceae bacterium | reverse complement strand
CGTGGACGATTACGAGGGCTGCATGGCCTTTATCCGCCAGGTGTCCTTCCCCGTGATCGTCAAGCCCGATAACGGCGTGGGGGCTGCCCATACCTATAAGCTGGAAAACGAGCGGGAGCTGTGGCAGTTCCTGAACGAGCGGGACCAGGGCATGCGCTTCATCATGGAGGAATTCATCACCGCCGAAGTGAACAGCTACGACGCCATCATCGACGCGGCTGGCAACCCCCTCTTTGAAACGGGCAACGTGACCCCCAATTCCATCATGGATATCGTGAACAATCAGGATAATTCCATCTACTATATCGTGAAGGATCTGGCGGAGGACGTGCGGGCCGCGGGCAGGGCGGCGGTAAAGAGCTTCGGGGTGAAAAGCCGCTTCGTCCATTTTGAGTTTTTCCGTTTGACGGCGGATCAGCACATCGGCAAAAAGGGCGATGTGGTGGCGCTGGAGGTGAATATGCGGCCCTGCGGCGGCTTTTCCCCGGATATGATGAATTATGCCAACAGCACCGACGTATATAAGATCTGGGCGGATATGATCGCCTTCAACTATTCCACCAAGCTCCAGGGCGAGCATTTCTTCTGCGGCTTCGCGGGCCGGCGGGACGGCAAGCCCTTTGCCCTGAGCCATGAGGAGCTGGCAGGCAAATATGCCTCCAATATGCGCATGATGGGCCGCATCCCCGACGCCCTCTCCGGCGCCATGGGCAACGATATGTACATCGCCGTATTCAAAACCAAAGAGGAAATGGATCAATTCTATCTGGACGCCATTCGGGAGGCGTGAGGATCGGGAAGCGAAACAATCAATTTGTTCGGTTTTGAGCACGGAAAAGGGCCCCCGGATCACTCTCCGGGGGCCCTGATTTAGTTGCTTATGCTGGAATTACTTGTTGAATTCTTCGCACAGGCTGATCCAAGAAGGCATCTTGGTTTCCAGCATGGTGGAAATATCATTCCAGTAGAGATCCCACAGGAAGCCGCTGCCGATGACGTCGTTGTTGGTGCCCAGGGCCAGGGTGGCGTTCATGGCAGAGTGCTCCGGCTCACGCAGCATGGCGTAGGTCTCATACACAGCGCGCTCATCGGTGTAATTCAGCTTGTTGAGGACCCAGCTATACTCATCGTCATAGCCGGGGGTGGGGTTGGTCCACATGTCATAGATGAAGGCCAGCTTAGCGGCGGTCTCTTCATCATAGACGGCGGGGATCAGGGTGATGTTGTCGGACACAACGTGCTTGTAGGTATCGCCCTTAGGACCGATGGGGAAGGCAACGCAGCCCCAGGGATCCGCCATGTCAGCCATTTCGGAGTTGTCGTTGAATCCGCCGTAGGTCTGATACATATAGAAGCCGCAGTAGCCCTGCTTCCAGGCATTCTTGTACCAATCCCAGTTGGCGCCTTCACCGGCGGGAGCGCTGTAGGCCGGCCAGGTTTCCTTGGCCCAGGTCAGAGCTTCCACGGTAGCATCGCTGGTCATCACGGGCTGCAGTTTGCCATTTTCATCCGCAGAGAAGAAAGCGCCGCCGTTGGAGAACACGGAAATGATGGCGAAGTCGGTGCTGTCGCCGACGATGCCATAGACGTCGTTGATGCCGTCGCCGTCGGTGTCACGGGTCAGCTTCTGCAGCAGTTCCACGAAGGCATCCCAGGTCCAGGTGCCCGCTTCCTGCATGTCATAGATTTCGTCCCATTCGATGCCGGCATCTTCCAGAACCTTCTTGTTGAAGTACAGGCACTGACGGGGTTCGCACTCGCCGGCATACACGCCATAGGCCTTGCCCAGCTTGGTGGTGAAGCCCAGGTCCTGCTTGTTCCACTTGTCGGCACTCAGGTCAACCAGATCGTCCCAAGCAATAGCGCCGGCCTTGATGGCGTTGGCGACAGAGCCGGGCTCCAGGATGTAGAGGCGATAGCTGCCATCGGGCGCAGCCACGAAGTTCTGATACTCGGTGATCTGGGAGCCCCAGTCGCCGCCCTGCTTCTGCACGATATGGCAGTTGTAGGTCTCGTCCAGCCAAGCGCGGTAGTCATACAGCGCCTGCTGCTCTTCGGTGGGATTCTCGGCATGAGCGTCGCTGCCCTGCTCGCCGCCCCAGTAGTCCAGAATTTCGATGGTGGCGCCGCCAAAGTCGATGCCTTCCCGCACTTCGGGATAGCCTTCGGGAGCTTCAGCAAAAGCGCCGCAGCACACCATCACGAGCGCGATGGCAAGGAACAGGGAAACCAGTTTCTTCATTGTGGGTTCCTCCTTTTTATTTTCCACGCATTCACCGTCCATAGACCGGGGAAATGCATAGATTCGGTTTTAAAGGGAAGGGAAACGAAGGTTTCCGATCCGGGAGCCCCAGGGGGCTCGTCCTGCTATGGGGGATCAAACGGGATCCTTACGGTATTATTTTACTCCTTTGAGCCCGACATTGCAATACTTTCAACAAAAGTTCTTTGAGTAAAAATGTAGAGGATGATCAGCGGGATGCAGCAGATCAGCACGCCGATGGATACCAATTGCTGCTGCCGGGCCGGGGGCACGATGACCGCCTTTTCGGCGTCGGCGGAGAAATAGCGGCTCATGCGGGTGAGGATGGAGCTTAATTCCGTGGAATAGACGGGCATGCTTTTGCTGATAAAATTGCGGGTGTAAAACAGGTCCGTCCACTGCCACACGAAGGAAAACAGGAAGCAGCTGAGCACCGTGGGCATGGCGTCGGGCAGCATGATGGTGCTGAAGGTGCGAAGGGTGGAGCAGCCATCCACATACGCCGCCTCCTCCAGGGATTTGGGGATGCCGTTAAAGTACTGCCGCAGCATATAGATGTACAGGCCGTCTTTTAAGCCCATGCAGGTGACGCTCATGAGCAGGTAGGGGGTGATATTGCTCAGCAGATTCAGCGAATCCCCGGTCAAGGCCTTGAAGATGCCGAGCACATCGAAGTAGCGGAAATTCATGTACAGCGGGGTGGCGATGGTCTGGGGCGGAATGACGATCAAAAGCACCACGCAGCCGAACCAGAAGCGCTTCAGCGGGAATTCATACCGGGCAAAGCCGTAGCCCACCAGCGTGCAGGCGGCGACCTGCAGAAGGCTTACCAGCAGCGAGGTCCACAGCGTGTTGATCATGGACCGGGGGAAGGTCGTCAGATCGAAGACGATCTTGTAGTTATCCAGCGTCACGTTCCGGGGCAGGAGCACGATGGTGGAATCGTACAGGTCTTTTTCCTCCATCAGGCTGATGCCGAAGCGGGTCAGCATAGGCTGGATGATCATGAAGCACAGCCCGAAGAGCAGCAGCCCCCGAACGATGGAGACCGTCCACTTTTTGACGCCGTTCTTGAAAACGTACCCGCCGCTTTTCTTGTTGGCGGAAACTTTCTTCTCCCTGGGGAGCATTTCTGTTTTAGCTGTCATACTGTTTCACCATCCTGCTGATGATAAAGGACGCGATGCCGATGAAGGCCAGCGCCACGCCGAAGTAGATCCAGCTTTCCGCCGTGCTTTCGCCGTAGCGGGTGCGGGTGAACTGGGTGTTGATCCACTCCATGACCTGGTTGTCGTTTTTCATAAAGAAGTCGATGACGGTGTAAATGGCGTTTACCAGCAGCAGCGGGCTCACCATGGGGAAGGTGATCTTCCAGAAGGCTTCCCAGGCGGTGCAGCCCTCCACGTCCGCCGCCTCGTACAGGGAGGGGGAGATGGCGGACAGGCCGGAGAGGAACACGATGATCTGGATGCCGCAGGCCATGATGATATCGTAAATGGCGTCGATCATCTGGAACAGCAGGTCGAACACCCCGCTGCCGATGCCGGAAATGGAAAGCAGGTTCTGCAGCGCGGCGGAGATATTCACGCCGGACTGGGCGGCGATCTCATCCGATACGCCCTGCATCATATTGAAGGTCAGCTGGTTTTCCACGCCGGGCAGCACGCCGGAGGCCAGGATCACCGGCAGGAAGAAGATGGCCCGGGCCAGGGTGCGGCCCTTGAACTTCTGATTCAGGATGACCGCGATGACGAAGGCCATCACCAGGGTCGCAGTGGCGTTGATGGCCATGCGCCCGCTTTCCTCCACCAGGTATTGGCTGAAGTAGGGATCGACCCCCATGGCGTATTTGTAATTCTGAAAGTTGTTCCAGGTGAGCTGATACCCCTGACCGGGCACCAGCACCACTTCGTTGAGGCTCATCCAGACGGACTGGATCAGCGGGGTCAGCATGAACAGCAGGAAGCCCAGCACGAAGGGCAGGATGAACAGGTACCCCGTCCGGGCGCCGCGGGACCGCATGGTGTCGTAGTTCTCATTCAGCGGAAGCAGCGCGGTGACGGAATCCCTGAAGCCCCAGCGCTCCCGCTTATCCTTTTTGCGCTTTGCCATGTCACACACCCCCTTCCGTGGTCGTTGCTTCGTCTCCGGGCGCTTCCTCCGGGATGGGCTCCGCCCCCGGCTCGATGATCTGCCCGGCGGGGACGGTGACGGCTCCGAAGACCGCGTCCTCATTGCTCAGATTCAGGTAACGGATCGCTTCCAGCCCTTCGGGCAGGGGCGCTTCGCCCACGGCCTCGGCATCCGGGGCCCAGGCCATCGCCGGGATCGTCACCTGGTTGATGGCAAGCTGCCCGGCGCTTCGGTTCACATAAAGCCTGGAGCCGTCCGGCAGGATGACGATTTCCGCCGCCGCGTCCCCGGCGTCCGTCCGGGCGGTGCCCTTGGCGGGAACGGTGAGGGAGGAAGCGGCGATGTCCCCGTCGGCGGCGTTTACCCACAGGTCGGCGTCGGGGAGGATCAGGATATCCAGATCGATGTCCTCGGTGACCAGGAGGTAATTGCCGGCGGTCAGGTTGCGCTTGTTGCTGTTATCGGTCTTGACGATGCCCTCGGTGTAATTGGCGTAGAGGCGGCTGCCATCCGGCAGGAAGACGACCTCCACGTCCCCTTCGATGGGCTTGAGCAGGCTGCTCCTGGCGGGGATCTCGGCGCCGCCGGCCTGCAGGGCGCTATCGGAGGCGTTGACGTACAGCGCGCTGCCGTCCCCCGTGGGCAGGATATCCAGGGCCTGTTCGCCCCGGACGGAAAGCCAGTTCAGGGCCCCCACCGTCCGGGCGCCGGCCTTGATATCCGCCGCGGTGCGGTTCAGGTACATGCGGCTGCCGTCGGAGAGGAATGCCGCCTGTACGGGATCGGGGCTGTTGGATGCGATCCAGCCCTTGGCGGGAACGGTTTCGCCGTTCACCGCTGCGTCGCTGTCGGTGCAGTTGATGAGAAGCACCGTGCCGTCCGGCAGGATCATGGCGTCGATTTCCCCATCGTCCCGGACGCGGACGTAGGATGCAGCCGCCAGGGTTTTGGCCTGATCGGCGCTGCCATCCTCCTTGTAGGTGTAGCCGTAATTCACGGCGGCAGATGAGTAGTTGACGTACATGCGGCTGCCGTCCGGCAGGAAAATGGCCTCGGCCTGGGTATCGTCGGTCACAGGCAGGTAGCCCTTAGCGGGCACCGTGTTTCCGTTGCTTACGGTCACGGGGGAATCGGAGGCGTTCACATACACCCGGGCATGCTGGCCTTCCGCAAGCGCGCCGTCCAGCCCGTCGGCAAAGACGATATCGAAGAGCTCGCCGTCCTTGATCTCCACCGTGCGGTAGGGAGCGATGAGGGTATCCCCGGCGGAAAGAGCTTGATCGGAGAAGTTGACGATGCTGCGGGCCCCGTTCGCCAGGAACACGGCCTGCACCTGGGCGTCGGCTTTGCCTTCCTTGGGGCGGGTGACGGCGTAATCCCGGGCGGGCACCAGGGTGCCGTCGTCCAGGGTGTAATCCTCGGTGCCGTAGTTGACATACACCTTGGTGCCGTCGGCATAGACCGTCAAGGTGACCTCCATAGGCAGAAGCATATGGCCCGTGATGCGGGTCTGGTTCAGGCCTGCCATTTCCTTCTGGTAGCGGGTGACGGTCTCAATGGCTTCAGCCCGCCAGGCGTTGTAGCTGGCCCCGTAGTACGCGGAATGCACCGTATCCTGTAGAATCTTTGCATCCTCGTACATGAAGGTGTAGTTCAGGCCGGCGCCGTACTCGGCGCAGCGCAGCAGCTCCGTCTTCCAGTCGCTGGAAAGGTTCAGGGCGGCGCCGGTGTAGTTGACGGAGCCATGGAGCGCGATCTGGTAGAAGGGCACGGCAGCGTCCAGCAGGGAATAGCTGATGCCGTTCAGGTCCATATCGGTGATGATGTCCGCATAGGGCACCGCGTAATCAAAGCCCTCCCGGATCATCACGCTTTCGCCATTTTCCCTTGCTTCCTTCAGGGTTTCCACGTTCATGGCCTTCACGGCTTCCCGGGTGGTGGTATCCTGCGGGTCGTAGTTGCCGCTGAGCAGGTGCCCGATATCCCGGAAGGCCACGCCGTAAGCCCCCTTATCCTTCAGGGCGCCAATCAGGTTGCTGGCGGTTTGCTGGGCGTAATCCGGGCGGGTGAGGTAGTAGGCGGACAGGCTTTCGTCCTCCAGGTAATAGATCTTGGAATAGGGCAGCAGCTCCACGATCTCCCGGGTGGTGAACCGCGCCGCGTTGGAACGGGCGGTGAAGCCCTGGAACAGCTTGGTATCGTAGGCGAAGGCGGTGACGCCGTCAAAGTAGAGGCGGACGCCCTTTTCCTTGGCGTAGGCGATCAGATCCAGCATGCCGCTGGCGCCGCCCAGGCCGCTCTCCACGTTGACGCTGGTGAGCACGTGCTGGGTAATGCCGCCGTTGGCCCAGCCGGAGACCCGCACGTTCAGGGCGGATACGCCGCCGGCGCTCAGATCGTCGATGATGGATTTCATTTGGGCGAAGGTGGTGGTGGGCAGCACGCGCATCACCGGCAGCCCGGCGGTGACGACCTTCTTATCGATGGCGCCTACCAATTCCACGGACACCGGCATGTCCTCCGCGGCGGCGGTCTGCAGCTCGGGATACTTGGCCCTCAGGTAGTCGCCGTAGGCGTTTGCCATATCCACGTAGTTATCGCTGTTGACGAAGCGATAGCGCTGCACCACGCTCTCCTGGGGCAGAGACTTTTCATACATGATCACCATGTTGGGGGTCTTTGCCGAGACGTTGTACTGGTCGGAATGCAGCACGTGGTATTTGGCGCTGACGGTGTTGAAGCTGTTGGGATGGAAGGCGGTATTGATACCGGGCTGACCGTTGATATCCGCCTTGATGCTGGCGTAGGAGGCGCCCTCCTCGATCATGCAGATGAAGGAGCCGCCCTTGCTGGTCAAGCCGAATACCGGGAAGGCGTTCTTGGTTTCGCTGATGACCTCGGAGCGCTTGGAGGCGTAATCCCAGCCATAGACATTGGCGATGTAGCTGTTCTGCTGCAGCTTTCCGTTGTTGTAGCGGATCAGCGCGCCGCCGCCTTCGGGCACGAAGAGGAAGCCGTCCTCATAGACGCCGCCCGTGGCGCCCACCGCACCGAACATGGGCAGGATGTTGATATAGGTGATGGGGGCGCTGGCGTTGTAGGTGATCTGGTCGTAGGGCACCTCCACCACGAAGTCGGGGCCGTCCAGCCGGTAGATCACCGTCACGTTGAAGCGGATGGAGGAGCCGGAGTCGCCGGAAATATCCCATTCCGCGTCCCGCAGGTATTCTTCGTCTGTGTAATCGATGCCCTGGGTGTCGCCGCTGCCCTTCAGGGCCTTCAGGATGTTTTCCTTGGCTTCGGCCCGCATGAACTTGGCCCGCCGGAAGGCCTTGTTCAGGATCTCTTTCCGTTCAGGCACTTCGTCGTCCGCCTCGATCATGGCCCGGACCGCGCTGTTATCGTAATCCTCGGAATCGGAGGCGTCCAGGGCGTCCGAAAGCTCCTCCGCCCATACGTTGGCGGGCTTTTTCAGCTCCGCGGCGGAGACCCGGTCCTTGATGAGGGTGGCGGCGGTCATCTTATCCGCGTATTCCTCGGAGGTGATCAGCTCCAGGATGCTTTCCATCTGCTCCTGATCGTCGCCGAAGAAGTCGGCATGGTCCCGGACGGTGGCTGCCACGGCTTCCAGATCCACGGGCTCCACGTTGGGGCGCTCGATCATTTCCTGCAGCTCGGTCATCCAGTCGATCATGGCTTCCGTCGCGGCTTCGTCGTCCCCGCCGCCGTTTTCCAGGGCCTGGAGCTTATCGGCTAAAAGCGCCGCAGCCTGGGAGCGCGTGTCCTCATCCTCGGACAGGGCGAGCTCGGCAAAGGATTCCAGATCCGCAAGGTCGTCCCCGTGCTCGTCGATGACGGCCTGCACGTTCTCCCGCTCGTAGGGGATGATGGAGGCGATCTCCAGATCGTTCAGCAGCTCCTGAAGCCAGGCGTTTTCTTCCAGCTCCAGGGCGTTCATGGTGATGGACAGGCGCAGCACGTGGGCCGCCAGCAGCCGCTGCTCCGAACGGGTGGAGAGGGCCATATCGCGGATCGTCTGGGCGTTTTCGTAGTTGGGGGTAAAGGCCTTGTCCAGACGGGCCGTCTTTTTGTCCTCGGAATTCTTGATCCGATCGAGGATCTCGTTATAGCGCTCGTTGGTGAGCACCTGGGGAATGCTGACGATGCTTTGAACCTGACCGATGGTGTAATGCACCTGGATCTCGGTGGTTGCGCCCTCGTCGTTCTTGACCTCTTCGATCACATACGCCTGCTTGTCGATGGAATACTCCCAGTTGTTCATATCCTTATCCGCAGAAGAGGAGGAATAGGATACGATCAGCGTGGAGCGCATATCGTTGAGCTTGGAGGAGCCTACGGCGACCTTGCCCGGGTCCTCCGAAACGCCGCCCTTGTCGGCGTCCGGGTTGGACATCCACACCCGGCCCGTCTTCTTTTCCTTTAAGGTGAACTGGCTGGTGGTGGGAGACATGGAAAACTCCAAATATTCGTTGGACATTTTCTTGTCTTTGGTCTTGTTGTCGTAGGTGTTCCGTTGAATTTTGGCTTCCTCCCCGGCGGTATTGCTTTCACGGGGCCACAGCAGAGTGCCCAGGTAATACAGCCCGCCCAGGATCGCCAGGATCAGGATGCATGCAATAATGCGCTTGACGATGACGGATTTCTTTACGCGCTTTCCGGGAATGCCACTTTCTTTTTTCATATCGCGTCACCCCCTCAACTGAGCCGGAATACGATCTCACGATACATGGAGGCGAAATACCCGAACGCATCGCTGAGAAGGCTGAAGAAAACCAGCAGCAGGAACAGGATCACCAGGGCGCCGAAAATCGTCGCCACGATGGAAATGAGGGTCTTGCCCGGGCCGTAATCGTGAACCTCCATCAGGGCCACGAAGGCCAGGAACAGGCACCAGATTTCCGAAACGGAAATCAGCACCGTGTAGAGCGACGCCTCGTCGAAGGTCAGCATGTTGCTGATCAGGATCAGCGGCAGCTGGATGATGATGTAGGGCACCAGGGCGTAGGCCATCGCCATGTAGATATCCTTGAAGCGTCCTTTGCCGTCGAACAGGGTGGAAAGCGCCCAGTTGGACAGGCACAGGATCAGGAAGGGCAGCAGCAGAGATCCCCAGCGCTCGTAGATGTTCAGATACTGGATGTTGGCGGTGATGAACTGGAAGCTGGTGTACATCAGCCTCAGCACATACGTCAGCAGGAACAGCACCACGAAGGTATGGGCCGCCGCCAGGGAGCCCCGTTTCTCATGCACCAGATCCCAGAAGCCGTCGAAGGGATGGAAGATCACGTACTTGGCGTAAAGGAGCGTCTCTTTATAGCGGCGCAGACGCGGATGCTCTTTGCGAACAGCGGCGTTATTTAATGACTCTGTTATGCTCATACGCTGCTACCTCCCATTTTACTTTTCGGATCGTTTTTCTCACGGTGAAGAATACCACCAGCGCCAGGATGACGACCACCACCCACCAGATATTTTGCTCCACCCATATCTTGCGGTAGTAGCGGAAGGCGCGGCCGTAGTTGTCCCGGTCATGGGCCATCTTGAACAGATCCATGGCCTCCTGGTAGCTCTCGGTGCGCATCTTGGAGCGCCCGATGCCGATGAAGGCCAGGTTGTAGTTGGCGTTGAGCTGCAACACCTTCTCCCAGGTCTGGGCGGAGCCGTCGTAATTCCCTTTCAGGTATTGCTCCGACGCTTCGTAGATCAGATTGCCGTATTCCGTGGGCGTGAACACCGTGACGCTGCAGGTCAACTCGTCCAGCACGATCAGGTCCTTGCCCATATGCTCGATGGAAACGGCCCGGGTGAAGGCCCCCTCCGAGGGAACGCCGCTGGTGCCGAAGGCCCAGAGCATGATGCCCTGGGGGTCGTAGCCGAAAATGCGTCCGCGGGTCTGGTCCAGGGCGATATACATATCGTTATCCAGCACCGTGATATCGTAGAACTTGGAGGGGCCGTGATCGGTGGAGCCTTCCACCCACTGCAGATCGCCGATGGGGGGATAGCGGTCGTTCTTGATGAGGATATCGCTGCCCACCGCGTTCAGGCGGCGGATGGG
>CAJOPV010000056.1 GCA_905236495.1 uncultured Christensenellaceae bacterium | reverse complement strand
CTGAAATCCTGAAACCCGCATGAAATAAGGGTTTCCGGGCGGTCAAAGTCCCGCGTGGCAACAATTTGGCAACAAAAATCCACATTTCCGAAAATGAGGGCTAACTGATTTTGTATAGATCAGTTAGCCCTCAGACCATCCATAAACCCCGAGATGGCTCGAAAGGGCCGCACGGCTTTCCTCCGCGGGACCGGGTCTCCCGGTCCGAGGAGCAGTCAGCATGACTGCTTCCGATATCAATTTGCGACCGTAAAAAGAGCGTTTCCGGGCAAACATGCCCGGAAACGCCATTTTACAGCAAATGGATGCAATCCATCGAAAGTCTGTTGACTGACTTTCCATGGTGTGAGCCGCCTTTCGGCGGCTGTTGGGAGATAACGGATATTATTCTTCCGCGCCTACGGAAACGATGCGGCCCTGACCGTACGGATTTTCGTACCCTTCGCCGACAACACCGCCCAAGGTGCCGGTGATGTAATCGATGAGCACCTGATTATCCAGCTTGACGCTCTCCTGCAGGATAGTGCAGCCGGCAAACATGGTGTAACCGTCGCCATTATTCAGCAGCTGATAATCATGGGAAGCGACCTTGTAGGTAGCTTCGGGATCCAAAGGCTTACCGCCTACGAGCACGTTGCGCACGCGGCGTTCCATGGTTTCATCGACGCCCGCGAAGAAGCCCTTATCATCCTGCCGGCAGGGGGAGGGGAGCGTGGCGTCATATTCAAAGGTCAGCCCGGCTACGTGATCGAAGCCGCCGAACTCGCCGGGCAGAGAATGGACGGACCATTCCAGCGCATCCAGCACCTGCTGACCGGTGACTTCAATAACAGTAAGGCTGTTTCCGAAGGGATGCACCTTGAGGATATCATTCAGGGTGATATCGCCCTTATTGATGGATACTCGGATGCCGCCGCCGTTTACGAGAGCAATATCCGCGCCGCTGGACTGATCCAGATAAGCGTCCGCGCACAGGTCGCCCAGGTTGGTTTCGGCACGGCGAACGATGCGGATGGGCTTGCCTTCTTCGGTCACGGCTTCAGGGTCGTTGATCACCAGGTCAACCATGGTGCTGGCAACCACCTGGCTGAGCTTTTCCTGTAGCGTATCGGAAGCGGCAGAAACAGCCTGAGACCCGGCATTCTCCAGCCCCAGCAGCTGAGGAGCAGGGATGTTGATATTCCAGGAATAGAGCTCGGAGGAGATCTTTCCGTCAGGCGTGATGGTGACCACGCCGATGTTGGCAAACTTGGTGCCGCAGGCGGAACGGACAACGTCCTGACCGTCCTTGTTCTTCATCACTACCTGATCGGTATCATGGCTATGGCCGTCAAGCAAGGCGTCAATGCCGGTCGTGCTGGCGATCACGTCGCTGTACGTCCAGGGCGCGCACTCGGCCTCGTTGCCAAGATGCGCCAGCAGGATCACATACTGCGCGCCGTCGGCACGGGCATCGTCAACGGCCTTCTGCACGGCAGAGTAAACCGCCTCGCCGGTTTCATCCTGGAGGAAACCGTAAATGAATTCGCCCTCGTCATTCATAAAGTAACGGGGCGTGGAGGAGCGCAGGGTGTAAGGCGTGGTGACACCGACAAAGGCGATCTTTACGCCGTCAAATTCTTTGATGGCATAAGGCGCGAATACCAATTCGCCCTCTTTGTTGAAATTACAGCTGATGTAAGGAAAATCAGCTTTATTCGCAAGCTCCAGGAACCGTTCCATACCGTAATCGAATTCATGGTTGCCAGGGATAGCCAGGTCATAGCCCACGGCGTTCATAATATCGATGATGCCTTCGCCATTGGTCATGGTGCCGATAGGCTCGCCCTGAATAGCGTCACCGTCGTCCACCAGCAAAACATAGTTATCCTTAGCCAGGCTTTCCTTTATGGCATACAGGCCTGCGTAGCCCCAGCCGGTGCTGATGCCGCAGTGTACGTCGCTGGTAAAGAGAACGACCAGGTTTTTCTGAAGCGCCGGCGAATCGCTTTCTTCAGCAAAAGCGGCGCAGCCCAAGGTAAGGCAGAGGATCAAGAGAAGACTCAGGAATTTTTTCATACCAACAAACCCTCCTTCTTTTTATACGAGATCTGCTTTTTTTATTTTACATGAAACGGAAGCATATTTCAATGCTTTACGGCGCAACAATATATTAAATATATGTGATAAATACGGCGGAAAAAATAAACAGCCGGAAAGCAGAACGTAATAAAAGCGGGCAATATTGCTGAATATTTCATCAATCGCTACGTCGATCTGCGTCTGCGCCTTCATGGAGCAATCCAGCTTTTCGAGAGCCTCATCGATCCAGGCAGTGACAGCGGGGGATGCTTTCAATCGCGGCGGAAAAAACCTTTCCCTGCACGATTGCCCCTCCTTATCCAAAACCAATGACAAGGCTTTGCTTTCAATGCCGCCATTGTTTTTTGATTGTTCTGCCCCTTGACAAAACCGAAAGCTCGCACTAAAATGCCATCAATCCAACAAGGCGCAAGGGTGTGCTTCGCACCCGGCGCCTTTTTTGTTGGCATTTTTATGAAACGGAAGTGAGAAGCATGACGTACTCTCCCGCAAACACCATCTGGGTACTGCTGGGCGCGGCCCTGGTTTTCTTCATGCAGGCGGGCTTTGCCATGTGCGAGGCCGGCTTCACCCGAGCCAAGAACACCGGCAACATCCTGATGAAAAACCTGATGGACTTCTGCATCGGTACGCCGCTTTACTGGCTGATCGGCTTTGGCATCATGTTCGGCAGCGGCACGGCGCTCTTCGGCTGGATCGACCCCTTCATCATGGGGGACTATGAAAGCGTCCTCCCCGCCGGGGTGCCCCTGTGGGCCTACGCCATTTTCCAGACAGTGTTCTGCGCCACCAGCGCCACCATCGTATCCGGCGCCATGGCGGAGCGCACCAAGTTTTCCGCTTACTGCATGTATTCCGCCGCCATTTCCCTGTTCATTTATCCCGTCAGCGGGCACTGGATCTGGGGCGGCGGCTGGCTGGCGGAAATGGGCTTCCACGATTTCGCCGGCTCCACCGCGGTGCACATGGTGGGCGGCGTGTGCGCCCTGATCGGCGCGAAAATGCTGGGCCCCCGCATCGGCAAGTACGGCAAGGACGGGAAACCGAAAGCCATCCTGGGTCACAATCTGTCCATCGCCGCCCTGGGGGTATTCATCCTGTGGTTCTGCTGGTTCGGCTTCAACGGCGCATCCACCGTGGGCATGGACAGCGACGAGCTGATTACCTCCGCGGGCCTGGTGTTCTTCAATACCAACCTGGCGGCGGCCCTGGCGACGCTTGTTACCATGCTGTTCACCTGGCTGCGCTACGGAAAGCCCGACGTATCCATGACCTTTAACGCCGCGCTGGCAGGCCTGGTAGGCATCACGGCGGGCTGCGACGCGGTGAACCCCTTCGGCGCGGCGGTGATCGGCATCTGCTGCGGTTTCGCGGTGGTGCTGGCGGTGGAATTCTTCGATAAGACCATGAAGATCGACGACCCGGTGGGCGCCATTTCCGTCCACGGCGTGTGCGGCGCCCTGGGCACCATTCTCACAGGCTTCTTCGCTACCGGCGGCACCACCATGAAGGGCGTGTTTTACGGCGGCGGGTTTACCTTCCTGGGCGTGCAGGCCCTGGGCGTTATCAGCACCATCGCCTGGACGGCGATCGTGATTACCGTCGTGTTCACCCTCATCAAAAAGACCATCGGCCTTCGGGCGGACGCCGAGGACGAGGTCATGGGCCTGGATCGGTCCGAGCACGGCCTGACGACGGCCTATTCCGGCTTTGCGATCCTGCCCGACGGCAGCGTGATGGAAGCCGAGCCCCTGCCCATGCCCGCGGCGGCGGAAATCGCCGAGCCTGCCCGGAAGCTCAGGGAGAAGGCCCCCGACGAACCGATCTATACCCGGGTGCAGATCATCTGCCGTCCCGGCAGCCTGGAAAGCCTGAAGGCCGCCATGAACAAAATCGGCATCACCGGCATGACGGTCACCAACGTAATGGGCTACGGGATGCAGAAGGGCAAGCCGGAATACTACCGCGGCACGCCGGTGGAAGTGACCTTGCTGCCCAAGGTGCAGGTGGATATTGTCGTCAGCAAAGTGCCTGTTCGCCAGGTGATCGACACCGCCCGCAGCGTGCTGCACACCGGGCACATCGGCGACGGCAAGATCTTCGTGCAGGACGTGGAAAACGTGGTCCGCGTCCGCACCGGGGAGGAAGGCTACGACGCCCTGCAGGCAGATTAACAGCGTATAGAAATTCTCCTCAAGCGCTTTGCGGATAGTGCCTAACCGCCAAGCGCTTGAGGATTTCATTTTTTCAGCTTTACCGTGCGATCAATGTGGCGGCATGCTCAACGCTCTCCGGCGCAGCCAAGATGGGCTCGGCGGCGGTTCAAATCCATCTCCGCCATGGAGGTGATCTTCAATATGTTCCGGCTCAAGCCCCTGGATGAGCTGTTTCCGCAGGCTTTGAAAAAACGTGGGCGTCATCGCCATCCGCCGGTTCCTGATGCATCCAGCGGTTTCCGTGGCGTTCCCAGGGCCAGCCGGGCTTCCCGGGTTTATGACAGCGTCCGGGCAGCGGAGCTGCCGCCCCTCACCGAGGCGCAGACGCAGGCCGTGCGGGAAAATTATGATCGCTGCCTCCGGGAAACGATTCATCCCCAATGGGAAGCTGTCACGCGAATCGGCATGACCGCCCATGACGGGTCTTTTCCGCATTTCCCCTGTTCCGCGGGTCTGGGCCGGAGAGATATTTCCCGGCTTTACTTCATTTTTGGCGGTCAGTTTTTTGACCGAATCTTCCGTCTTGTTTCCGGGGCGCATTTCTGCTATCATATTCATGCAAAACGATCCCAAAGAGGTGTTGCATCCATGGCTGATTTTTTCCAGAGCTTGCTGGGCAACGTAACCAACGTGACCTGGCAGATGGCGGTAATGTGGGCGGTGGGCGCGCTGCTGATCTACCTGGCGATCAAAAAGGATATGGAGCCCAGCCTGCTCCTGCCCATGGGCTTCGGGGCGATCCTGGTGAACCTGCCCCTGTCCGGCGCGGTGGAAACGCTGACCACGCTGTTCAACGCCGGCATCGCCAATGAGCTGTTCCCGCTGATCCTGTTCATCGGCATCGGCGCCATGTGCGATTTCGGGCCGCTGCTCAACGACCCGAAGCTGATGCTCTTCGGCGCGGCAGCCCAGTTCGGCATTTTCTTTACCTTATCCATGGCCCGGCTGTTCGGTTTTGAATTGGTGGACGCCGCCTCCATCGCCGTCATCGGCGCGGCGGACGGCCCCACCTCCATCGTGGTGGCCCAGCAATTGGGCAGCAAATACCTGGGGGCCATCATGGTGGCGGCCTATTCCTACATGGCCCTGGTGCCCATCGTGCAGCCCCCGGTGATCCGGCTGCTCACCACGAAAAAGGAACGGCTGATCCGCATGCCGTATGAGCAGAAGAACGTCAGCAAGACCACCCGCATCCTCTTCCCCATCATCGTCACCATGGTGGTGGGCATCATCGCCCCCGGGGCCGTGGCGCTGATCGGGTTCCTGATGTTCGGAAATCTGCTGCGGGAGTGCGGCGTGCTGGATTCCCTCAGCGATACGGCCCAGCACGTGCTGGCAAACCTCATCACCCTGTTCCTGGGCCTCACCATCGCGGTCAGGATGCAGGCAGCCGAGTTTCTCACCCCGGATACGCTGCTGATCCTGGCCCTGGGCCTGGTGGCCTTCGTGTTCGATACCGCCGGCGGCGTGGTATTTGCCAAGCTCATCAACCTCTTTGCCAAAAAGAAGATCAACCCCATGATCGGGGCCTGCGGCATCAGCGCCTTCCCCATGAGCAGCCGGGTGGTGCACAAAATGGGCCTGAAGGAGGACCCCCAGAATTTCCTTCTGATGCATACCGTGGGGGTCAACGTATCCGGGCAGATCGCCTCCGTCATCGCGGGGGGATTGATCCTGAGCTTCTTCGCGGGCCTGGCGTAAGGGAGGTAATCGCATGAAAAAGTTCGTATGCAGCTTCGCGTCTCTGTTTTTGCTCCTGTCTCCCCTCTCCGCCCTGGCGGAGGAGGGCATCCATCTGGACGGCGGGGCCTTTGTGGATTCCCTGCAATACATGCTCAAGGGCCTGGCAGGCATCTTCCTGGTGACGGGCATCATCATTCTGGCGATGGTGATCCTGGAAAAGGCCACCGGCAAGAAGCAGGACAAGGAACAATAAGGCGCTTCGCTTGCCCTGCGCGCATGTGTTTTTCCTGCCTCTTCATGCCGGAAAATACAAATAAATGGGCGTTTCAGCTGAAAGTAAGGCATTTCTAACGATCAAAATGGATGTGAACGCTCCCTGCTTTTTGTGCAGGATCACTAAATTTTCCGGCGCAGGGTTGCATTTTTTGCACGATCATGCTATGATGCTATGGACGTGAGAACACGATCATATCAGGAGGTGTACAGAATGGCTTATCAGATTACCGATGCTTGCATCGCGTGCGGCGCCTGCGCGGCGGAATGCCCCGTGGAAGCGATCACCGAAGGTGACGGCAAGTTTGAAATCGATCCTGAAAAGTGCATCGAGTGCGGCGCCTGCGCCGGCACTTGCCCCGTGGGTGCCCCCGAGCAGGCCTGATCTCCTGCCGGGCACGGGTGTGCAAAGCGCTTGATAAAAAGCAATCATCCCGATACAGATGAATATTTGATTCCAAGCGCAAAGACCGTCGGCCTGTCCGGCGGTTTTCTTTTTGTGTAAAAATGCACCTTTTCGCAATTTTTATGCCGAATTGAGGCTGCTTTCAGGTCTTCTTCGCTTGTTTGATCCGTTAAAGTGTGCTATACTACGGATTCATAGGGGGGTGTGAGGCCGTGGCGAAGGGCAAGCGCTGGTTCAAGCTGGATAACGCCGGCAAGCTCTACCCCGCCATATCCACCGCCCGCTGGAGCAGCGCCTTCCGGGTCTCGGCAGAGCTGGATTCTCCCGTCGATGCCAAGCGCCTCCAGCAGGCCGCGGATCGGGTGATGCCCCGGTTCCCTTCCCTGCAGGTGAGGATGCGGTCCGGCCTCTTCTGGTATTACCTGGAGGAGATCAAAGAGCCCCTGACCGTGCTGCCCGATACGGGCCACCCCTGCATGCCCTTTCGCTTCAGGAAGGATCACGGGTATCTGATGCGGGTTCGGTATTACCGCAATCGCATCTCGGCGGAGTTTTTCCATTCCCTCACCGACGGCAGCGGGGGCTTCGTGTTCCTGAAAACCCTGACGGCGGAATACCTGCGCCTGGGCGGGGAGCAGGTAAGCTGGGATCACGGCGCGCTGGATCCATCTCAGGCCCCCGACCCCCGGGAGACCCGGGACGCCTTTCTGGATATGCCCCTGCCCAAGGTGCGGGTATCCCGGAAGGAAGGACGGGCCTATCACTTCCCCGCCACCCCGGAAATCCCCCACACCCTGCATACCATCGCCGCCTCCATGGAGGCCGACGCGG
>CAJOPV010000055.1 GCA_905236495.1 uncultured Christensenellaceae bacterium | reverse complement strand
GCTTGGAAAGCTTCCCGTCCCGGTCCATGAGGGGCAATGGCGCAGCCTCAGGCGCGGCGCCGTCGGCAGCGGCAGGGGCAAAGGAGCTGCATTCCCCCCGGCTCAGGGCTTCGCACAGCAGCAGCGACGCCGCCCCCGCCAGAAAATTGCCCACGGCAGACAGGGATTCCAGAATTTTCAGATCGCTTTGGATGCCTACGGCGGGGGCGTTCAGATGGCCCGACGCGCCGCCGATGCGGATGTTGCGGTCCAGCACGCACCCGACGTTCAAAAAGCCCGTCACCGTCACCAGGACGGCAAGATACAGGATGCGCCGATCTTTCTTCAGGGCATAGCCCAGCAGCAGCAGCGCCACCGCCGGCACCAAATACCTTTCGTGCATCCGGCTGGCGGTGTTAAAGAGCATGAGCAAAAGCCCCGCGCCGAAAACGGGCAGGTTTTTGATATCGCTGCCCAGGGCGTAAAGCAGCAGGAACAGCGCCACGCAATAGACCACCATCGCCGTGCCCAGGGAGGCGAAGGTCAGATGGTTCGTCAGCGACAGGATCAGCACGGTCAGGAACAGCCCGAAGGCCAGGCCGCACAGGCCGTAAAAGCGCAGGCGATCCGCGCCCGTTTTTTCGCCTTTTTTGAGCAGGGGAGATCGGAGCGCCCCCGGCAGCAGGGGAATGACCGCCAGGAGATAGGCAAGCAGCGGGATGAACACATTGCCCGTCAGGGTTGTATCCGCCCCCACCCAATTCTTGCCCAGCAGGTAATAGATGTTGCAGCTGTTTACGGCGGCGTAGGCGTACTGGCTCATGGTGCTGCCGTACAGGGTAAAGAGCCAGTCGGCGCTCTGGCTGCCCGTCATGGGCAGGGCAAAGACAGCGAGCACCGCAAGCAGCAGGCATATCCCGATGCCTGTATCCTTCAGGGCTGCGGCGCGCTTGCTTTGATCGCTCCGGCTTTGATACAGGTAAAGGATCAGCGCCATGAGGCCCAGGGGGCCGAACATCAGCGCCTGGGGCTTTACCAGCACCGCAGCCATGTACAGGGGCAGGGCGAGCTTCCATTTTTCCCGGATGGCGTACGTCACCGTCAGGAATAAAAGCAGCGCCATCACCCCGTCCGCCTGGCCCCAGGCCGCCCCCGTTTCGATCATCAGGGGGTTCAGGGCGTAAAGCAGCGTCAGCGTCAGGGCGGTCTTTTCGCTTACGTGCCGTCGGGCCTCCCGGTACAGGAACAGGCACAGCAGCATGTCCGCCAGGATGGGGGGCAGCTTTACCATGAACGCCGTGACGCCCACGCCGAAGAGATTGCCGATCCACCCCATCAGCCCCAAGATCCACAGGTATCCCGGCGGATAATCGCAGAAGGAAACGGAATCATAAAATTTCCACGGCCCCGCGGAGGCCATGGTGCCGGCCCAGGAACGGAAGCAGCCGATATCCACGTCGTACCCCGGGATCAGCAGGGCGCACAGCACCCGGGCCCCCAGGCCGAAAAGCAGGATCAGCGCCAGCCACAGCCAGGAAGCGCGGCCCTCCGCCCGCAGAGGCTGCTCCCGGCGGAGGAAGGCAAAGGCCACGGCGGAAAGGGCCAGGAACAGGAAAGAGAAAGCGATCAGGGGGATGGCCCCGGTGGCGGCGTCTTCCGCCGTTACGGCGGGGGCCGCTTCCCGTTACCAGGCCGTCTCGGCATACCCGGCGGGCACCGCATCCACCCGGTTCAGCGTCACATCCCGGAACCAGGCTTCGCCCGTTGCTTCGCCGCTGTATCCCCCCAGCCGGGCAAACACGGTGACGCTGCTTTGGCTTTTCCCCGTGCGCCCATACAGACGCACCTCCAGCCATTCGCCCTGGGAATCATACACGCAGTCGGAATACAGATGATCCCCGCCGATGGACAGATTGGCCCCCCGGCCCCCTTCGGCATTAGCCTTGATGAAACCCCGCAGGCAGTACAGGGTATCGGGGGAAACGGAAACCTCCTGGGCGAAGCGGGCGTCGTTGGGGATGAGGTTGGTGATATGGGCGGCGGTGAAGCCGTCCTCCTCCGTCACCTCATATTCGGTATAGCCCGCCTGGCGGAACCAGGCGTCGCTGTACCAGCCCGCCCCGTCGGAAGCGAAATCGCCGTTTGCGATGAGGTTTTCATACGTGCCCTGCCCTCCGGCGGGCCGAAGCAGGAAATAAGCCCCCGCAGCCAGGATCAGGGCCAAGATGATCAGCAGGATGATTCGCCGGTTCTTGCTCATAGATGCTCCCTAAAATGCGTTTTTGATATGCCGGATGCCCGCCTTCGTGATCTCCACCACGTCGAAGCGGACCGTCTTCGCCGGATGCTGCGAAAGATACCATTGGGCGGCGTAGCGCAGGCGCTGCCGCTTCCGGGCATCCACCGCCCGCAGCCCTTCCCCGGCTTCTCCCCGGGGCCGGGCCTTGACCTCCACGAACACGGTCGCGTCCCCCTCCCGGGCGATCAGATCGATTTCCCCGTGCCGGACGCGATACCGCCTCTTCAGGATGCGCAGGCCGTGGAGCCGTAAATACAGTTCGGCCCGGCGCTCCCCCAGCAGGCCTACGGAAAACGCCTTCATACGAAATGCCCGATGAAGCTGCGCCGATGGGCCGGGCAGGGGCCTAAGCGCCGCAGGGCCTCGATATGCCGGGCGGTGCCGTAGCCCTTGTGCTGGGCGAATCCGTAGCCGGGATAGGCGCTGTCCAGTTCCGGCATCTGCCGATCCCGCGTCACCTTGGCGATGATACTGGCGGCGGCAATGGAATAGCACAGGGCGTCCCCGTGAATGATGCCCCGTTCTTCCCCCGGCAATCCCAGGCCCTGCAGGGCGTCGATGAGGAACAATTCCGCCGGGGCCCCTTCCGCCGCCCTTCGCATGGCGTTTTTCGTGGCCTCCAGGATGTTGATTTCGTCGATCTCCTCCGGGGTGGCCTGGCCTACGCCCACGAACAGGGCGGTTTGCAGGATCTCGTCAAATACCTTCTCCCTTCGGGCGGGGGAGAGCTTTTTGCTGTCATCCACCCAGGGCAGCAAAGGCTCCGGCGGCATCACCACGCAGGCCGCCACCACGTTGCCCGCCAGGGGCCCCCGGCCCGCCTCGTCCATGCCGGCGAAGGCGACGCCCCGCTGCCACAGGGGCAGATCGGTCCGAATCAGGGCCTGCAGCTTTTCATCCCGTTTATGCATCCGTCTGCGCCTCCCCGGGGGCTTCCAGCGTGATCCGGCCCAGCTTGCCGCCCCGGAATTCATCCAGAACGACTTTGCAGGCCCGGTCGGTATCCGGAACGCCGCCCTTCATCAGGAACCCCCGGCCTTGACATACCGCCTCCAGAAGGTCAGGGCCCCGGAGGGATAGATCCTTGATCTTGAAGCGATCCTGCACTGCCTGGGGCGCTGCGAAAATCAGATCGGTGAGCAGCTGAATGGCGAGGGCGTCGGTATCCAATACCTCATCCCGGATGGCGGCGATATAGGCCAGCCGCCGGGCCGCCAGGGGATCATCCAGCCGGGGCCACAAAAGGCCCGGCGTATCCATCAATTCCAGATAGGGGGTGATTTTCACCCATCGGTTGGCCCGGGTGACCCCCGGCATATCGCCTACCTGAACGACGGCCCCGCCGTGGAGCCGGTTGATGAGGGTGGATTTGCCCACGTTGGGCACCCCCACGATCATGGCCCGCACCGTTTTTTTGATGCCCCGGCTCTGGGCCCGTTCTACCGTTTCCTTCGCCGCGTCTTCAATGAGGGAAAGGGCGGCCTTGGCCTGCTTTTGCATATTCAGGGCCAGGCACCTTTCGCCCTGACCCTTAAAAATCGCCGTCCACTGCCGGGTGCGGGCCGGGTCCGCCAGGTCGCTTTTCCCCAGGAGCAGCACCCGCTCCTTCCTTTCCGTCAGGCGCATCAGGTCCGGGTTCCGGCTGGAAAGGGGCAGCCGGGCATCGCATAATTCGATCACCACATCCACCCGGGACAATTGCTCGCTGAGCAGCCGCTTGGCCCGGGCCATGTGACCGGGATACCAATTGATCTCCATTTTCCGGTTCCTTCCAAAAATTGTAAGATAACCCTCGGTTTGCGTTTCTCTTAAGTAAAATAGCACTAATGGTTTGAAATTGCAAGGCAAAGCTGTCAGGTTTTACAATCTCGTAACAATCGGCGGGGCCCGCCGGGCGGGCATAGCGAAGAAAAAAAGGAAGCATACTATGCCCGAAAAAACAGGATAGAAGGAGAGATGCGATGTGGCGTTGCAGGCCATCATCATGGCGGGAGGCGAAGGAGTGCGGCTGCGCCCGCTGACGGAAAGGCTGCCCAAGCCCCTGGTGCCGCTGCTGGGAGAGCCCTGCGTGGGCTACGCCCTCAGGCTTTTGCGCAGGCACGGGTTAGACAGGATCGGAGCCACGCTGTGGTACCGGCCCGAATGCATCCGATCCGCCCTGGGGGACGGGACAGAATGGGGCGTGAACCTGAAATATTATGAGGAGACGGCGCCTCTTGGCACGGCGGGCAGCGTGCGGATGGCGATGGAGGAGCTGACGGAGACCTTCTTCGTCCTGTCCGGGGACGGGCTCACCGACCTGGACCTGACGGCGGCGCTGCGCTTTCATCGGGAGAAAGGCGCCTTGGCGACCCTGGTGCTCAAGCGCACACCCATCCCCCTGCCCTACGGCGTGGTGGTGACGGAGGAAGGGGGCCGGATCACCCGGTTCGTGGAAAAGCCGGGGTGGAATCGGGTCGTCAGCGATCTGGTGAATACGGGGGTGTATATCCTGGAGCCGGATATTTTTCGCTACATCCCGGATACAGGCATGCCGGATTTCGGCAAGGATATTTTCCCCGCCCTGACGGAGAAGGGCCTGCCCGTTTTCGGCTATGAAACGGAGGCCTATTGGTGCGATATCGGGGATCAGCGGGCGTATTTGACTGCGCAGACGGACTTATTGGCGGGGAAGGTCGATTTGCCCCATCCTGTGGGCATCGATGCCTCCGCCCGGATCGACCCCGCCGCTGCGGTGGAGGATAATTGCTGGGTGGGCCCCCGGGCGGTGATCGGGCCGGGGGCCAGGCTGTCTCACGCCCTGATCGGGGCGGACTGCGTGATCGGCGGCGGCGCGGACGTGGCCTTCAGCTGCCTGTGGACGGGGGCCGCCCTCCAGGAAAAGGCCCGGGTGACGGGCAGCGTGCTGTGCGAAGGGGCCCAGGCCCGGACGGGGGCGGAGCTCAGCGACGGCTGCGCCCTGGGAGAAGGGGCCGTGGCGGGGGCGTATGCCCTGCTTCGTCCCGGGGTGAAGGTAGGCCCGCATCTGAAGGTGGCGGCGGGGGCCGTGGCG
>CAJOPV010000054.1 GCA_905236495.1 uncultured Christensenellaceae bacterium | reverse complement strand
TTGACCTGAAGGAAATCCGGGGCGAGATCGAATTTCGGGACGTGTGGTTTTCCTACAAGCCGGATGAATGGGTGCTCAAGGGCGTATCCTTCCATATCCAGCCCCAGCAGACAGTGGCCTTCGTGGGGGCCACAGGCTCCGGCAAAAGCACCATCCTCTCCCTCATCTGCCGGAATTACGATATCCAGAAGGGCCAGATCCTCATTGACGGCATGGATATCAAACAGATCAAGCTATCCTGCCTGCGGCGTCACTTCGGGCAGATGCTGCAGGATGTGTTCCTCTTTTCCGGCACCATCCGCAGCAATATCCTGCTGCGGGAGGAGGGCGTATCCGACGAAGAGGTGATGGCGGCCTGCCGGTACGTGAACGCCGATTCCTTCATCAATCGCCTGGAACGGGGCCTGGATGAGCCGGTCCGGGAACGGGGCAATAATTTCTCCGCCGGGCAGCGGCAATTGCTTTCCTTCGCCCGCACCATCATTCATAAGCCCTCCGTCATCATCCTGGACGAGGCCACCGCCAATATCGATACGGAAACGGAGCAGCTGATCCAGGATTCTCTGGAAAAGATCAAGAATATCGGCACCATGCTCATCGTGGCCCATCGGCTATCCACCATCCAGCATGCGGATAATATCATCGTCCTGTCCAACGGGGTCATTACCGAACAGGGCACTCATCAGGAGCTGCTGCACCGCCACGGGCAGTATTATCAGCTTTACACCCTGCAATTCCATCAGCAGCGCCTGCTGAACGGAGAAGACTGACTTTTCCCGGAGGCGATCCTATGCTCACGCTGTATTACGATCTCATGTTTTTCTGCGCCCTGGGCTTGACGCTGTTTTATATGTTCATCTGGCACAAGCATTTTGACGTGCACGTGACCCTTCTCTATGTTTTGGTGCCCGTCGCCAATTTCGGGTATATGATGCTGATCCACGCCAAGACCCCCGACGCCTGGCTCGCCGCCAATAAGCTGACCTACGTAGGGGGCTGCTTCAGCATGCTCTTGATGATGCTGGCGGTTTTCAGCCTGTGCCATATCCGTTTGAATCGGTTTCTGCGGGTCTTTTTCCTGGCGCTGAGCCTCACCGTCTTCCTCTTTTCCCTTACCCAGGGCACCAGCAGCACCGTTTTCTATCAGGATTTTTCATTTGCTTTGGGGGAGGACGGTTTGCCCCAGGTCGTCCGGCGATACGGCCTTATGCATACGGTTTTGCAAATCGTGATCATCGGCTATTTCGCCCTGTCCCTGGGGGCTATCGTCTATTGCTATTTTAGAAAAAACCAGGTTTCCCGCAAGATTTTGTTTCTGCTTTTCCTGCCCACGCTGATCTGCATCATCAGCTTCTTCGGCGGCAGGCGCTTCATTCAGGGGATCGAGCTGATCCCCGCCGCTTACGTGGTGGCGCTGCTGATTTTCCTTGTGATTTCATGGCGCATCAGCCTGTACGATATCACCGATACGGGCATCGATTCCCTGCTGGAAAAGGGAGAAACGGGCTTTATCTCCTTTGATTTCAAATTCAATTACCTGGGCAGCAACGAAACGGCGAAAAACGTGTTCCCCGCCCTGCGAAGCCTGACGGTGGATCACTCGGTAAGGAGCAGCGGCGAGCTGGAGGCCGTCGCCCTCCCCTGGCTCCAGGCCTTTGCGGCCGATGAAAAAAACAGCGTATTCCTCCACGAGATCGGAGAGAAGACCTATCAGATCACCGTTTCTTACCTCTACACAGGAAAGCGCAAGCGGGGGTATCAGTTCTTCATCACCGACGATACCACCGATCGGCAATATATCAGGCTCCTGGATGATTTCAACCGGGAACTGCAACAAGAGGTCGCCGCCAAAACCGCCCATATCGAGGAAATGCACAATCAGCTGGTGCTGGGCATGGCGACCATGGTGGAAAGCCGGGACAATTCCACCGGCGGGCATATCCGGCGCACCAGCGTGGGGGTTCAGCTGCTGATCCGTGAAATGCAGAAGGACCCCGCCTTCCGCCTGACCGAGGGCTTCTGCCAGCGCCTCATCAAGGCCGCACCCATGCACGATCTGGGCAAGATCGCCGTGGACGACGCGATTCTGCGCAAGCCCGGGCGCTTCACCCCGGAGGAGTTTGAGAGCATGAAGGCCCACGCCGCCGAGGGGGCCCGCATCGTCCGGGAGATCCTCAAGGATACCGACGATATCGAATTTCAGCTGATCGCCGAAAACGTGGCCCATTACCACCATGAGCGCTGGGATGGCTCCGGCTACCCGGAAGGCCTCAGGCAGGAGGAAATCCCCTTCGAGGCCCGCATCATGGCGGTGGCTGACGTGTATGACGCGCTGGTGAGCAAGCGGGCCTACAAGGATAAAATGCCCCTGGATCAGGCTCACGCCATCATCATGGAGGGCATGGGAAAGCACTTCGATCCCCAATTGGAAAAGCCCTATCTCGCCGCCCGGGAGCACCTGGAGCAGTATTATCTGAGCCTGGAATGATCCGATCCACATACGGCAAAGCCCCGGAAACAGCTGCCCTGTTCCCGGGGTTTTTGGGTTAATGGCCTCTTTGTCCGCCGCCGGGGCCGCCCATCCCGCCTGGCATTTGCCCGCCGGGGAATTGCTGCTGCCCGCCGGGGAAGGAGGGCGTAGCGCCGGTAGTTCCATCCGCGCCGCCGTCCGGGGGCGTTCCATCGGCAGGCGGCGTGCCCTGGGGCATTTCCGGGGGCTGCTGACCCTCCGGGGCCGTGGGAGGCGTGCCCTGCGTATCATCAGGCTGCCGCCAATCGCCCCGTCCGCCGCCAAAGCCTCCCCGTCCGCCGGGGTTCTGCCAGCCGCCGAAGCTGTTGCCGCCGCCCATGACGGTGGAGGTGACGGTGACCTGGGTGCTGGCAGAGCCGTTGGAAACGGTATAGGTCTCCCCTACCTTCAGATCGGGGCTGGAGATCACCACGCATTGATACTGCTTTTCCACATCTCCGCTTAGGACCGTGTTGCCGTTTTCGTCGGTAACGGTAACGGTGCCCGCGGCGCCGGACAGGTTCACCAGCACGGATACCTGGGCAGAGCCGCTGTCAAAGTTTTCCGCCATGCCCACGGCCCCCGCCGCGATGAGGGTGCCGCCGGTAATGGCGGCGGTGCCCGCGCAGTCCAGAGCCCCGTTCCCGCTGTTGGTGGGGCCGGATACCAGGATACTGCCGCCGGTGACGGTCAGATCGCCGTTGGAATCGATGCCGTCCCCATCGGCGTTGATGATGAGGGTGCCCCCGGAAATCAGGATGCTGGAAACCCCGTCGGAGGAAAACATATCGTTGCGTCCATACCCGCTTTGATCGTTCCCTCCCGCCGCGTTGAGGCCGTCGTCGCTGGCCTTCAGGCGGATATGCCCGCCGCTCATGGTGATATTCTTCCCCTCCAGCCCTTCATAGCTTTGGGAAATCACCAGGCTGCCGTCGGTGATGTTCAGGGCGGCGTCAGCGTGGAGGGCGTCGTCCCCTGTGGCAATGGCATAGGTGCCGCCGGACACGGTCACGCTGCCGTCCGAATGGATGGCGTCGTCGGCGGTATCGATGTTGAACGCACCGCCCAGGATCGTGATATCGCCGCTGGCCTTGATGCCCTTCTGGCTTTCCGAATCGGAGGAGGTATGGACGTTATTCCGCCCCTGTCCCCTGCCGAAACCCATATTCTCCGTATGGGCCGGGCCGTTTGCCGCGCCGCCCCCCGCATTCAGGTCAAAGCTTCCGTTAACGATCAGGATATATCCCTTGTCCGCCTCGTCGTGCTTGGCCCGGATGGCGTCCTTTTGGGAAACCACAGCAAAGCTGCCGTCGTAAATGCGAACGGAGTCGTTGGCGTCGATGCCCCGGCCCTGGGCGTTGACGGTATAGCTGCCGCCGGTGAATTTCACGTCGTCCTTCCCCACGATACCGTGGTTGGCGGATTCCACGGTCAGGGCGCCTAAGCCGTTGAACACGATATCGTCCCGGGCAAACACCGCGGCGTCGATATCGCTGTCCGCGCTGAACGAACCGCCGTTGGAAAGGGTGTTCTCGGTGCCCTCCGCCAGGGTGACAAATACCTTATCGGCGTTTTCCACCAGCAAAGCGGCGGAGGAGCGGGAGGTAACGGACGCGCCGCTCAGCACGATCTGCACCTTGTCCTCATCCCCGACGCTGACCCGAACGGTACCGTCCGTCCAGACGCCGGATAATAGATAGGTCCCGGCAGCGGTAATGGAAAGGACGTTCCCCTCCGCTTGAGCCCCTTCGCCGTCGATGACCGCTCCGTCTTCAGTCAGGACGACCGTCACCGCTTCGCTTTCATCCCAGGTGCCTTTCAGATCCCGATTGGAAAAATATGCGCTTACGTCCGTCGCCGTTTCCGCTGTGCCGGCGGCGCAGCCGGTCAACACCAGGCATAGCGAAATGATAAGCGCCATCAAAGATTTTTTCATAGTCCCTCTCCTTGCCGTCAAAGGTGAGCCGCCCGGAGGCCGCCCGCCGGGGCCTTTCATCCCCCGGTAAGTATAGCATATCCCGGCCTCCTTAAAGAAACCTTAAACAAATATTATTTCTCTTTTCTCTCCCGCCTTCCTTTTTCACGGCAATGCTGGTATAATAAAGGCCGAGCGTTTATAAAGGAGGAACAGCCATGCCCTTTTCCACTTATTTGAATGAAAAGCGCCGGGACTGCGAAGAACTGGTGCAGGCCCTGGGCCGCCATTTCCCCTACGTCAGCATCCTGGGCACCGACGTGCGGGCCACCGTGGTGCGTGCGGACAAGCGCACCTCCGCCGTGCAGGAGGGCCAGGGAGAATGCGGCTTCGTGGTGAAGATGAACGACGGACGCGCCTTTTTCGAGTATTCCCTGAATGATATTTCCGGCGATAAGGCGGCCCTTGCGGAGCGCATCCTTGCCGCCGTGCAGACAGACCCGAATCTTGCGCAGAAAATGATCTCCCCCGGCCCCGTCCGGGATGATCCTCTCCGGCAGGATTTCGCCCGGGAGACGGATTTTGCCGCCTATTCCGATCAGGATATGCTGTCCGTGTGCCAGGAGATGGTTGCGGAATTGTCCCAAAAGGATGATCGGGTGCTCAACGCCGCCTGCATTTTGCAGCCCTTCACCGTATCCAAAATCTTCGTATCCAGAAACCGCGCCCTCACCCAGCATTACGGCTGGGCCAACGGGCATCTGATCGTCACCTACAACGGGGACAAACTGGTGCAGGCCCGGCGCACCGAAGGCTCCGATCGGCTGAAGGAGATCATAGACGCCCTTCGGGGCGGCGCCGATCAGGTCATCGATCTGGCCCGGCACCTGACAAAGGCCACCCCCATCGAGCCCGGCATCTATGACGTCATCACCGATCCCTCCATCACCGGCCTCATCGCTCACGAGGCCTTTGGGCACGGGGTGGAAATGGATCAGTTCGTGAAGGATCGGGCCATGGCGAAGCACTGCATGGGCCAGTACGTGGCCTCTCCCATCACCAACATGCACGACGGGGCGGCTGCCGCCCATTCCGTGGCCTCCTATTTCTTTGACGACGACGGGGTGCTGGCCCAGGATACCCAAATCATCCGGGACGGCATCCTGGTTTCGGGCCTTTCCGATCTCACCAGCGCCGCTCAGCTGAATACAGCCCCCACCGGCAACGGGCGGCGGGATTCCTTTAAGCGAAAGGCCTACGCCCGGATGACCAACACCTTTTTTGAGCCGGGCAAGGATAAGCTGGAAGATATGATCGCCTCCGTTCAGCACGGCTACATGCTCTTTGAAACCAACAACGGCATGGAGGACCCCAAAAACTGGCAGATCCAATGCACTGCCGAGTACGGCATCGAGATCGTGGATGGCAAGCTGACGGATCATTACGTATCCCCCGTGGTGATGAGCGGCTTCGTGCCGGACCTGCTCAAATCCATTTCCATGGTCTCCGATCAGGGAAAGGTCATCGGCTCCGGCATGTGCGGCAAGGGCTATAAGGAATGGGTGCGGGTCTCCGACGGCGGGCCCAATTTGAAAGTGAGGGTGAAGCTGGGATGAATACGGTAAAAGCGCTGCTTGAAAAGAATAGGGAGATCAGCGCCTGGCGCGTCTCCCAAACCCTGCGCACGTCCTATGAACTGTTTTTCGTGCATCGGAGCCTGGAAACGGTGCGCGCCACCGATACCGCCGATATCTCCGTCACCGTCTATGTGGATCACGACGGCGCCCGGGGGGATTCCTCCTTTTCCGTATCTCCCGCCATGTCCGAAAGCGATATCGCGGAAAAGATCGACGCCGCGGTGAGCCGGGCCAAGCTCGTTTCCAATCCGCCCTATACGCTGCCCGAAAGGGATACTCTCCATGCGGAGCTGCCCACCAACATGAAGGATGCGGATATGAAGGCTTTGGGATGCCGCATCGCCGAAGCGGTCTTCCAAGCGGATACCGTGCCCGGCGGCAGCATCAACGCCTGCGAAATCTTTCTGTACCGGGATACCCTCCGGGTCCTCAACAGCAGCGGCGTGGATAAGACCCAGGTCACCCATCGGGTGATGATCGAGGCCATCCCCACCTTTACCGACGATCATCAGTCCGTGGAGCTGTATGAGGATTACCGTTTCACCGTCTTTGATCCGGAAAAAATCACCGCGGAGATCGCGGACAAAATGGCGGCGGTGCGGGATCGGGTATCGGCGCAGAAGCCCCAAACCCCCATGACCGTGAACGTGCTGCTTCGGCCTCACGAAATCGAGAACCTTCTGCTGGAATACGCCTGGGCGCTGAATTATTCCGCCGTGTATAGCCACGCCAATCCCATAAAGCTCGGCGACGATCTGCAAAAGGACGGCGACGGGGATCGGATCTCATTTACCATGAAGGGCATCGTGGCGGGCAGCGACCGCTCCGCCCTGTTTGACGACGACGGCCTGGCCCTGACCGATACCTGCCTCATCCAAAACGGCGTGGTGAAAAACTATTTCGGCTCCAATCGTTTCGGGCAATACCTGAACGTGGAAAAGCCCAGCGGCAGCCTGAAATGCATCTCCCTGGGGGCGGGCAGCTTCAGTAAGCAGCAATTGAAGGCCCAGCCCTATCTGGAGTGCGCATCCTTATCCGGCCTGCAGGTGGACTTGTACAATGATTACGTAGGCGGGGAAATCCGCCTGGCCTATTACTTTGACGGCGAAGCCCTCCGGCCCGTCACCGGCATCACCATGAGCGGCAAGCTGAGCGACGTGATGCGGCATCTGCGTCTCTCTCGGGAAACGGCGGTGCAGGGGTCCTACGAAGGCCCTTCCCTCCTGCTCATGCAGGGGATCACGGTGCTGTAAACCGCCGCAAAATATAATGCTTGCTTGTTTCGGCAAAATATTGTATAATTCTGTCAGCAAGGTTTTCCCATCGCTTAAACAGAAAGGATGCGTACCATGAATAAGACTGAATTGATCGAAAAAGTATCCTCCACCACTGAAATCACCAAGGCGGAAGCCATGAAAGTCGTCAACGCCACCCTGGAGGGGATCACCGAAGGCCTGGTCGCCGACGGCAAAGTGGTGCTGGTGGGCTTCGGCACCTTCGAGATCCGCACCCGCACCGCCCGGGCGGGCCGCAATCCCCGCACCGGCGAACAAATCAAGATCAAGGCTTCCCGCGTGCCCGCCTTCAAGCCCGGCAAGGATATGAAGGAAACCGTGAATAAAAAGGCCGCCAAGAAATAAACCGTTAAAACGCAAAGGACGCTCCTGATCAAAAGGAACGTCCTTTTTTTGCTGCTCTTTCCGAATAACCTGAACCCCGGGACGGCTCGGTCAGTATGGCTGCTTCCGATATCAATTTGTCGCTGCGCTGAGCTGTTATTCAGCGTCTTCATCCAGCGCCTCCAGCAGGAAGCTCACCGGGCGGAAGCCGTCGTTGCAGGAGATCATGGCGGATCTGGGGTCCTTCATCCAGCCGTCGTAGAGGTTTTCTCCCCCGTGGCTCAAGGTCATCACAAAGGGCGATACCGTATCCCAGGCGCTGCTGCAAAACCCCTCCGGCCTTTCCCAGCCGTTGGCAATGAACACCTGCCCCAGCCGCATATTGCAGGCGTGGGCAATGGGGTTTTCATAGGCCGCGATCAGCTCGTCATACCGGGCGATTTTTTTCACCGTGATGCGCACTTTTTTCATGTTCTTTCTCCGTTTCATAAGAAACGCCCCTCCCGTTTTTGCAGGAGGGGCGAAGTCAAAGCTTACTTCCCGATCACAGGGGTCCAATAGGCCTGATTGTAGATATCGGTGAAGCGGTAGGTCACCAGCATCTTGTCGGCGTCCGGCAGCTTTACGTTTCCGATCTGCATGCCGGTTTGGGTCAGGGCGGTTTCCTTGCCGAAGCGGTAGCTGGCCTGGTACTGCTGATGATAATCGTACAGGTCCGCCACGAACTGCAGCGGCAGCGCCGTGCGGGTATCCCCGATGGAGGCCATAAAGTCAAACAGCTCCTCCACTGTCAGCGATTTTGCCACCGTTTCCGTTTCGCCGTTGACGTAATCATAGCGGATGCCGGTGATGGCGGCGTCCCCCGTTTCGGCGCTGATGGCAATGAGCAGGTTCACCCTGTCCCCGTCCACCAGGGCGGGCACCCGGCCCGTGAACAGCCAACCGTCCGTTTCGCTGTATGCGGCGCCCTCGTTGTAATAGGCCACGGGCTGCCCGTTGATCGCCAGCCACGTGCCGTCCATATCCGCCACCATCCGGCCCTGTTCATCGAAGGAGAAGAGGGCGTCCAGGCCCAAATCCACGTATCCTTCACCGTTATCGTAGAATACGTTCTGCTCCGCCCCGGTCACCAGCGCCCACTGCGCAGGCTCCAAGCTCAGCACCCAATCGGTTCCGTCCTTCGTAAAGGCCAGGGCCTTCGCGTCCAGGTAATTGGCGGTCAGGTAATCGGTCAGGGCCCTGTCGCTGAGGCTTCGGTCGGAAAGGAACCCGGCGTTGCTGTCATCCAGGCCGCCGATGCGCCCGAACCCACCGCCCAGGAAGGCGGAAAGCAGATCGCCGATCATGTCGGAGCTGCCGTAGCCGCTGTCGTCATACCCGCCGAACAGGGAGGGCATGGCGGAGCCGTAACCGCCGCTGACGGCCTGACCGCTGGCTTCCACGCTGGCAAAATCCCGGATGGCCTGGGAATAGCTGCTGTCCATGCCGATGGCGGCGTAGGTGCTCACCGCCTTATCCACGCTGCTCACCTTCTGATACGGGAAATAGACGGACAGGCCGTGAGCGTTGGAGATATTGTTGATGCGGTTGTATTTCACCGCTCCCCGCAGGGCGGAGGCCAGGGCCGCGCTTTCCTGGGTATCCAGTTTAAAGCACAGGTCGGTCAGATCCACCTGGTCGATGCGGGTGGAGGCGGCAAACTCCCGGCTGCCGTTCCGGGCGTTGGAAACGGTTTTGTATTCCTGATTGGAAATCAGGCTGGAAATAGACTGGGAGAAGGCCTTCAGCCTGGAAGGCACGGCGTTGGCAAGCTCCGCAAGGTCCGTCACCGACAGGGTGGTAGCCTGCCCCCGGCACTGGGAGGCGCATTGCTGCACGAAATCGTCGCAAATCTGCTTGCCGATTTCCAGGGTGGAGGCGCTGGTGTTTTTGCCAAGCATTGTCAGCCAATTGGTATAATACCAGCCGATGCCCGGCTCCGTCTCCTCGGAGGCGATCAGGTAATCGGCGTAGCTGTTCGCCATCAGCGCCGTTTCCACCGTCGCCATCAGGCAGGCGTCAAAGCCGATGAAGTCAAATTTCACGCCTCCATCCTTGAAGGCGGTGTTCAGCCCCGCCAGGCTCATGCTGCCGCTGCGGGCGTTCTTTTCGTCGTACCCGTATCCGCTGACCGATCCGCTGCCGTGATCCCACAGGATCAGGCCGTACCGGGTGGCGGGGAAATTCTGGGCGCAGTACTGAATGAAGGAGGACAAGGTGGCGGGGTTCGTCATGGCGGCGGTGCCCGCGTTTTCCACCAGGCAGTTCATCCTGCCGCCCTTCACCTGCCATACCTGGTTATAGGAAGCGGAAACCAGGTTGTTCCGCCAGGAGGTGCTGCCGCCGGTATAGATGATCACCCGCACGTTGTCCCCATAGCTGGCGTTCAGCATTTCCTGCAGGTCCTTGGTGCCCATGGCGCTGCGGGATTCCAGGTCCGCCCCGCACATATAGATCATCACCGTGACGGTATCCCTGCCGCCGCCGGTGAGCTTGGTATATTTGGCCCGGCTGCCGCTGGCGACGGAGGTATCCAGGATGCCGTTGCGAACGGTGGTATCCACGATGGTATTGACAGCGGAAGAGGTTGCGGTTTCAGCCGTGCCGATGCCCGTCTGCTGGCTGTACCAGCCGCCGCCAAGCAGCTGCTGCAGAAGGGCGCTGCTGCCCGTCTGGGCGGTCGCCGGAACGGCTGTAGGCGCGGCGGTGGGCCGGGCTGTAGGCGCGGCTGTGGGCAGGGTATAGCTGCTCTGCTGGGTATTCTGGCTGCCGCCCAGCAGCGATTCGATCAGCGCGCCGGTGCCGCCATTGCTGCCGGAGCCGGTATTGGTATTGGAAGAAGGCAGTTGGGCATCCTCGCCGCCGCCGCCGCCGAACAGGCCGCTCAGGCCACCGCCGCCGCCCAGCAGCAGCACCGCCAGCACCACGATGATGAGCAGGGGGCTAAAGCCTCTGCCGCCAGAGGAAGCAGAGCCGCTGAACAGCCCTTTCCCCTGCTGGCTTTGCTGCGTCTGCTCAGGCCGCTGGGCCGGCCGCGCTTGCTGGCTCTGCTGGGCTTGCTCAGGCCGCTGGGCAAAGGGATTGGCCTGGGGCTGGGAAGAGGAGGCAGCGGGCCTGCTCTGCTGGGCGGAGCCGCCCAGGGCCGGGCCCTGGGTGTTCATATTGCCAAACATCTGCCCGATCTGGCCCTTGGGCCGGGACATGGGCCGCTGGCTCATATCCGCCTGCCGGGGCGCTTCCCGGCGCTCCTCCATCTGTTCCCGGCGTTCCTCCATTTTGTTTTCATCTCCCACCGGGCCGCCCTCCAGCGCCTCGCCGTGGGTCTGCATGTTTTCCTCATCGGCCTGCCCGATGACTTTCTTTTTTCGGTTCAAAGGTCCCTGCATGTTCATTCCCCTTTTCTGTTCAGCTTCCTGCGCCGACAGCATACATATTTCATCTGAAGCCATTATA